>JBKJYP010000001.1:0-4712 GCA_046715695.1 Actinomycetota bacterium
GCCCATAGCGTCGTAGTTGATCGTGAAGAAGTCGCCCAGTCGGCGGTCGCCGATGGTGTTGCAGCCCGTTCCCGCGCACGGCCCTTGTCCGATATGTATCGGTCTGCCGGCAACATCCGCTACCGAGAACTGCGGAGGGACGGTGATCTGTCCGCCGCTGGGGCAGTTGTACTTGGATCCTCTCGCGTTGGTCGTGGCTGCCACATAAGCCCGCACGTAGTACTGGTTGGTCGTCTCGGGGACCCGCTCGGCCTCGTACCAGCCGACCGCCGCACGTCCGTCGTCGCCGGCGACCGTCCAAGACCAGAACGGGGTGCCCTTGCCGATCCGTGGAATGGTGACTGCCTGGGACCAGCGCTTCGCGTCTGGGTCGAAGGCCGAGAACCGGATCGGCGCCGTGTTGTCCACGCCGTCGATGAATCCGTAATAGACGTAGCCGTCGTTGCCCACGCCGATCGAATCCATCACGGAGTTGTTCCTCACATTCGGGATCGAATAGGTCTCCCAGGTCACGCCGTCGTCGCGCGAGACCTCGACTCCAACACCGTTTCCGCTCCCTGCAAAAAGGCCCTCGGGGTCGGTCGGGTCGATGAAGATCTTGCCGAAAGCATCGGGGTCGGTGAGTTTGGTCCAGGTCTTCCCACCGTCTACGGACTTCTGAAGGTTTCCGGTGACCCGTAGGTAGACTTCGTTCTCGCCGCGGGCGGCGAGCCACGGTCGATCTCCACTGGTAGCGATGGGGTTCGCGTCCGGCCACGTCTGGCCGTCATCATGGGAGGCGAAGACCGAGACGTTGGCGAGATCGATCTCGGTTCCATAGAGGTTGCCCGCGGAATCCTTGGCGAAGTCGGGGTCGGAGAAGCCGGTCGATTGAGGGGAGTGGCCGCCGAAGCCGGGGAAGACTTCGATCTTCTTCCACGTCTTGCCGTGGTCGGTGGAGCGCCAGACCAACGTCTGGTTCCGGTAACCGGCAAGCCATTCGGGATCCGGGATGGTGCGCAAGAAGGCCAGGGTCGTGCCGAGGTGCGCCCCCACGATGATGCTGCCGTCGTCGGCGATGACCGACACGGGCTCGCCGCCGCTGGTGCTCTTGTCGATGAAGACGGGCTTCTTGAACTCGAGAGGAGCCGGCGCGGGGGCCTGGCATCGAGCCGCCCCCTGCCCCCAGGCGACGCGCACGAGGGCCGGACCGGCCAGGGTCGCGGTCGCCAAGGCGATAACGGATATGGCGGCGACCACGGATGAACGGATGCTTTTCACGGATCTTCCTCCTGCCCGGTGTCCTGTTCGGGGTACTTCGCCCTGCGTTGGGATGTCCCTACCGGATCGCCGGTCAATCGAGGGGCTCAGGGAGCCATCTGTAGCCGAGCCCAAGCTCCGTTGCGATCCAGCGGGGATCGGAGGGGTCGTCGTTCAACTTGCGCCGCAGTTGCTTCACGTACAAGCGCACGTAGTTCGACTCGTTCTCGTACCCGCGGCCCCACACGGTCCGAAGGAGCCACTGACGCGTCAGAAGGCTTCCCGGATTGCCCGCCATCGCTTCGAGGAGTCTGTATTCGGTCCCCGTGAGATGCAGACGTTCTCCCTCCATCGTCACCAGGTGCCTGGCAAGGTCGATCTCGAGACCCCGGAAACGGAGGATGGGAGGGCCTTTCTCTTCCGTTCCAACCCGCCGGCTCACCGCGCGCATCCGCGCGATGAGCTCCTTCATGCCGAAGGGTTTGGTGACGTAGTCGTCTGCTCCAGCATCCAATGCGGCAACCTTGTCGTCCTGACCACTCATCACCGACAGGACTAGAACGGGAAGTTTGGACCAGCTCCTCAAGCGTTCGATCACCTCCTGCCCTCCGATCCCAGGGAGGTCGAGGTCGAGCAGTAGCAGGTCCAGATCGGCTTCCTCGGTCGCCAGAAGGGACAAGGCGGCTTCGCCCGAGCCTGCGGTGCGGACCGCATACCCCATGGCTTCCAGCGCGTTCGAGATCGCCTTGAGGAGTTGCGCATCGTCGTCAACCACGAGGATGCGATCTTTCATACGGTGACCGAGGCCTCTCTTGGATCGATGACTGGGAGTTCGAACGTGAAGGCCGCACCCCGCGTCGGCGAGTCGTTCACCCAGATCCGACCACCATGTTCGAGCACGATGGCTCTGGCGATAGCGAGACCTAATCCCGTGCCCGACCCGTCGGACTGCCCCCGCTCGAAGGGCTCGAAGATGCGCTCCCGGTCTTCTTTCGGCACCCCTTCTCCGTGATCCGACACCGTGACCCGTATCGATGAAGGGCCACCGATAGCAGAGACAGAGAGAGGGGAGCCTGGAGGCGAGAACTTGATCGCGTTCTCGATCAGGTTCGTGAGGACCTGATCCATCTGGATCACATCCATCGAGACTTCCGGGAGGTCTGCGGGGACCCTTATCTCGATGTGGCGTTCTAGGAGAGATGGTCGCAACCGGGCGATCACGCTGTCGATGACCTCGTCGATCGGCCCTTCGGCGCGCCTTAGGTGTCGCTCTCCGGCTCTTAGGCGTCCAAGCTCGAGCATGTTGCTGACAACTCGGTGCAAGCGTTCCGCCTCGCTATGGATCGTGGCGAGGTGGGCCTCCCTCTGATCGAGGCTGTAGTTCTCGCCTTCGATCAGGCTGGTGACCGCGGTCATGATGGCAGCCAGCGGGGTCTTCACGTCATGTGTCACCCCAGAGAACAGAGCGGCCTTCATCTCGCTTGCTCGAGCATCGATCTCTGCCCGACGTACGTCCTCGCTGAGCCGCATGCTCTCGAGTGCGAGCGAGATCTGTTTGCCGATCTGTTCCAACGGGATCCGCTCGGCCTTATCGAACCGCTCTCTTGGAGGCGTCGCCCAAAGCTGCATCGTGCCGATAACACGTTGCTTGACGTAGATATCGATGTCCAAGTCGGGCTCGGCTTCAGCGGTTGAGCTCTCCTGGTCCGAGGAACCGAACTCGGTTCGGATGGCACATCTCGCATCCCCGACCAGGCCGGCGATCCGATGAGCCAGCATCGCGAGGGTGTCGTCCAGGGCCCCTCCGGTCAGGAGATGCGTCGCAAGGTCACTCATCAATCGCGCCCTCACCTCTCTTTCCTCCGCGCGACCGGACTCGGCGACGACTGCAGAAACAAGGAGTCCGACGATTATCGACACGGCGAGGAACACAACCAGCGCCACGAGATCATCCCGTGTTCCCACCACGAATGTGTGGAGGGGCGGGGTGAAGAAGAAGTTCAGAGCCAGGAAGGACAGCAACGAAGCTAGACCCCCTGCCCATGCACCTCCGGCAGCAGCAGCAACCGTAATCACCATCACGTAGAGCAAGGCGACGGTGACAGTGGGCAAGGGTCTGATGGGCAGAGCGAGACTCGTGACCAAGATCGGGCCTGCCATCCCGAGGGTTATCGCCCGCGCGGGACGCAGTTTCCTGGGGGTCCACCTGGAGTGGGTGCTCATCAGCGGAAAACTTACGCCTCGCTCACGCCGGCCGCGGAGTTACTCATGGGTCGCTCATGAGTTTCCGCCCAACATCTCTCACGTGAGGATCACCGACACACTCAAGCGTGCACTCCTGGGCCGCGTGCTCTCGACCGGGGAGCTGGAGCACACGCTCCTCCCCAAAGTCATCGCTCTTCCAGTGTTCTCGTCGGACCCACTTTCCTCGAACGCTTATGCGACACAAGAGATCCTCCTTGTCCTTAGCCTCGCCGGGGCGGCCGCGCTCAACCTTGTCGTGCCGATCGCTCTGGCCGTGGCGGCACTTCTCGCCACTGTTGTCATCTCCTACCGCCAGACCGTAAGGGCCTATCCGAGCGGTGGCGGCGCCTACGTTGTGTCGCACGAGAATCTGGGTACTCAGCCGGCGCTGCTCGCGGCTGCCGCACTGTTGATCGACTATGTCCTTACCGTTTCGGTCTCGATCGTGGCCGGTGTCGATGCCATCTCCTCGGCGTATCCCTCGATGGCGGGTCACGAGATCCAGTTGGCGATCGGTTTCATCCTCCTAGTCACCATGGCGAACCTCCGAGGGACAAAAGAGTCCGGCACGATCTTCGCTATCCCAACATATGGCTTCGTCATCTCGATCTACGTGATGCTGATCGTGGGGTTCACCAAATGCCTGGGAGGCTGCCCGGTTGCAGAGAGCGCCGGTCTCCACCTCGAGTCGCACGGGACCCTGTCCCTGTTCCTGATACTCAAGGCCTTCTCCGCCGGAACGACGGCGTTGACGGGCGTCGAGGCGATCTCGAACGGGGTGCCGGCCTTCCGCTACCCACAGTCCAAGAACGCGGCCTCGACGCTGACGATCATGGGTGTTCTTTCGATCTCGATGTTCCTGGGCATATCACTTCTCGCACACCTCACCCAGGTGGTCTTCACGGAAGAGTCTCATCGCACTGTGGTAGCCCAGGTTGCGCACGCGGTTTTCGGCGGGGGTGCGATGTTCTACGTGCTCCAGGCCATGACGGCCGGCATCCTCATCCTTGCCGCGAACACCGCCTACCAGGACTTCCCGAGGCTCATATCGATCCTCGCTCAGGATCGCTTCATGCCGCGCCAGTTCATGAGCCGCGGTGATCGACTCGTGTTCTCGAACGGCGTGCTGATCCTGGCTGTAGTTGCCGCATTGCTCGTGGTTGCTTTTGACTCGGATCTGAACCGGTTGATCCAGCTCTATCTCGTCGGCGTTTTCATCTCCTTCACCC
>JBKJYP010000002.1:0-2871 GCA_046715695.1 Actinomycetota bacterium
CGCCAATATGGCGCGTTCTGATCAAGTCGGCGTTGGTTTAGCGGATCAGTTGGGGGCCGGGGCGGCCCTGGCCCAACCTCTTCACGTACATGTCGACGAGGTGGTCGATGTACGCGGCCTCATCGACGGGCAGGAGGTGCTTGCCCCCGAGGATCTCTTGCTCGACGAAGAAGGCGAGCAATGCGTTGAAGAACAGGCGCGCGGAGACGTGAGGATCGACGTGGCCGCGGGCCCGCTCGCTCATGCGGTCGTCGAGCACCTTGGCCAGCTCGTCGATCGACTTACCGACCGCATCGGCGAAGAACGCCTCTTTCTCTTCCGGGAAAACCTGCACCTCCTGCAACAGGAGTCGGGTGAGCTCGGTGTTCTCCCGCAAGACGTCGATGAACCCGCGCGCCAACACGATCAACAGCGCGCGTAGGTCGAGCTGCGCGGCGAGCTCGGGCAACGTGCGCAGCAAGGGGAGGAAAGAGTGCTCGTCGATGATGGCCCGGAACAGGTCCCTTTTCGAGGAAAAGTAGTGATAGATGAGACCTTCGGTGATCCCTGCCGAGCGCGCGATGTCGCGCATCGACGTTCCGTGGAACCCCTTCTCCGCGAACAGGTGGAGGCTCGCCTGAAGGATGTCTTCCCTGCGATCCCTCCGAGAAGGGGCCGGCTCCCTCGTGGTCACCCCGCTTAGAAGCCTTTGGCGAAGGAGCTATGGCCTCCGCGTGAGCGGTCTTTTATCTGCCGGAGGATCTCCTCGCGGGCCGTGCGCACGGCCAGGCCGACATCGGTGCTGTCCTCTTTAGCGATGAGATGGTTGCGTCCGTAGTGGAGCTCGATCACCACGTGATGTCCCGGCATGCCTCCATCGGGGCGGGTGACGCGGACCTCAGCGGTGACCTCCTGATGCCAGTCCGAGAGTCGCCTTTCGATCTTCTCGAGGTCTTTGTGGATCTGTTCCACGTCCCCCTTTGCAAGGCCATTGTTCGGAGCAGACACCAATATCCGCATGAACCCTCCTTCTAAGGGGACCCCTCCATCGTACGCCTGGTCCAGCAGTTACCCACCCCCCGAAGTGACTATTCCGCCCTTCCCGGATGAAAAGTGCTTGTGAAGTAACTTTCGTCCGTAGCCGTGGCCGACTCCCTCCTTGTGACCTCATCCTTCTTGCCTGGACGTGGTGGCATCGAGAGCTATCTGGCGGAACTTTGTTCGCGACTTGCGCCTCGACTGGCGGTCCTAGCCCCGGCCGAGCGCGATGGGCAACCGATCCCATCGGACCTCGCGTATCCGGCGATCGGAGGACCCGGGAGCATGCTGTGGCCCGGTCGCAAGGCGTTACGAGCCATCCTCGGAGAGGCCGAGGCGCAAGGTACGGATCGGGTGATCTTCGGGACGCCCTGGCCCCTGGCTCTGCTCGGCCCCCGCCTGGCGGCGGAGGGCCTTCGCTACGCGGTGATCGTCCATGGGGCCGAGCTGGTTGTCCCGGCCGCGGTGCCCGTTCTTCGCGGGCGTCTTGCCCGGGCTCTTGCATCGGCCGAGCTTCTGCTCCCGGTCTCGGGATACACGGCCGACAAGATCGCGGGCACTTTGCAGCGAGCCAAGCTGGCCCAGCCCCAGACGGCGGTGCTCCGGGCCCGGGTTGACACGGAGCGGTTCCGCCCCGAGGTCGATACGACGAAGATCCGCGCGGTGCTTGGGCTCGGAGCGAACGACAAGATGCTCCTCTGTTTCGGTCGCCTCGTGCCGCGCAAGGGTGTGGATCGCGCCATCGCGCTGGCGCATGGACTCGGAAAGGACGGCCCGACCCTCGTCATCGCCGGCACCGGTCCGGAGGAGAAGAAGCTGCGGAGCCTCGCGGCCGAAGGACCGGGCCATGTCGTCTTCGCGGGTCGGGTCCCGGATGAAGATGCGCCCGCGGTCTATGCCGCGGCCGATGCTTTCTTGCTCCCCGTCGCGGACCGCTGGTTCGGTCTCGAGATAGAGGGGCTCGGTGTTGTTCTCTGTGAGGCCGCGGCCGCAGGGGCCGCGTGCGTCACCGGCAGATCGGGTGGAACGCCCGAGGCGGTCCTGGATGGAGAGACCGGTTACGTGGTGGATGCCACCAAGCCCGAGGAGCTGGAGGGGAGGGTGCGCCACCTGCTGGATCATCCCGATGAAGCCGAACGGATGGGAGCGCACGGACGCGCCTACGTCGAGAGGGAGTTCTCCGGAACGATCCCTACGGAGCTTGAAGAGTGGCTCTCAGGCCTCTGACACCTTGCGCACCCCAACGGCAAGGGCAACCTGGGTCAGGTCCGATCGCACCGCCGCGATGTCGGAGCGAACGTCGCGGAAGTCAGCTCGAACCTCTGCCCGGAGCTCAGAGACCTCTGCCCTGAACTCTGCCCGGAGCTCAGAGACCTCTGTCCGGACCTCTGCCCTGAACTCGGACAGGTCAGCCTTCGTCGCCATCTCGGCGCGCATCTCTGCCATCTCAGCCCGCATCTCTGCCATGTCGGCCCGGAGCTCCGAGCCGAGATGTCTTGACTCTCGGAAAAGAAGGGCGCCAAAGCCACCCATCATCACGACAACGAAAGCTTCGGCGAGGAAGCTCGACTCGTTCATCTCGTGAGTCTAGGCCCGATTTGGGCATCGCCTTGTGACCCAGGTCACGCGACGAGATGGTTAGCGGCGGGCTCGGGCTAGCACTACTCGTTGCCTCGTGCGCGTCGCCATCGCGAACGCTAAGGCCATGGCGGCCCCCGTTGCGTAGAAGGCAGGCGATGGGCCGGAAGGCTCTTGACGCAACGCGACCATCGCGTATTCCTCCTCCATCTCCAGATTGGCCACCAACCGCGACGCGTTCACGAAAGCCAACTGAGGTTGGTGCTGCTTCTGATG
>JBKJYP010000003.1:0-3013 GCA_046715695.1 Actinomycetota bacterium
CCGCAGACCCACGGAGGTGGCGCTCAGCGCTTCGAGTACTGAGGGGCCTTGCGGGCCTTCTTGAGGCCGTACTTGCGACGCTCTTTCTCGCGAGCGTCACGGGTGAGGAAGCCGGCCTTCTTGAGGGCAGGACGAAGATCGGGGTCGAGTTCGAGCAGCAGCCTCGAGATCGCGTGGCGGAGAGCACCGGCCTGGCCACTGACGCCGCCGCCTTCGATCTTGGCGATGATGTCGTAGCGACCCTCTGTCTCGGTGAGCTTGAAAGGCTCGTTGACGATCATGCGGTGGGTCGCCGACGGGAAGTAGTCCTCGAAGGGACGCCCGTTGATCTCCCACTTGCCGCTGCCCGGGATGAGGCGGGCGCGACAAACGGCCTCTTTACGACGACCGGTTGCGCTGGCGAGAGCTTCAGGCATGGTGGCTCAACTCCTCGACGGTGTGGGCTTGCTCGGGGTGCTTCGGCGCCGCAACTTCCTTGAGGTCGAGGATCTCGGGACCCTGTGCCTCGTGGGGATGTTCGGCCCCCGCGTAGACCTTGAGCTTCTTCAGCATCGCCCGGCCGAGCTTGTTGCTCGGGAGCATGCCCTTGACTGCCTTCTCGACCGCAAGCTCGGGTCGGGTCGACATCAGGGTGGCGTAGTTCACCTGGGTCAGGCCGCCGGGATATCCGGAGTGGCGGTAGAGGTTCTTCTGGGTGAGCTTGGCGCCCGTCAGCAGGATCTTCGAGGCATTGATGACCACCACGTGGTCACCGACGTCGAGATGCGGGCTGTAGGTCGGCTTGTGCTTGCCGCGCAGACGTTGAGCAACCTCGGAAGCGAGGCGCCCAAGAACCACGCCCTCGGCATCCACCAGATACCAGCGGCGTGTCACGTCTGCAGGTTTCGTCACATGCGTCTTCATAGTTAGTCCTTGTTAAGCGTTCTGGGCCCCCGGGCCGCGTGTCTCAACTGTTCCGAGACTGACCCGGAGATCAGGGGGTTCCCGGCGCAGCCATGGGCCGCCTCCAGGGACCCGGGCATGCTAACACCCTCCCTACCGCCTGGGAGAACCGGGGCCGGGGGCTAGGGGCCGGACATCTCCGCGATGAACAGGAGGGCTGCCGCCCCGTAGTCGATGGCGGGCTCGACGCTCGGCCAAGCTTTGACCGCGTCCATGAACCTCAGGTTGTGACCGGTGAAGGCCGTGTAGGCGTCGTGGCCCTCCTCGGCCTTCGTGAAGCACGACCGGGCACCTCCGTCTCCCAGACCCTTGAAATCCCCGGGGGAACCGGGGCCGTAGGTCACCGCGCCCCGCAGGATCGGTCCGCTCCCGTCGAGTGACCCGCTGAGGTTGGCGACCTGGTGGTGAAGACACTTGGCGAAGGTGGTCCCGGACCCAACCACGAACGAGACTCCCCACGGATTCGCCCCCAGCACCCAATTCAACTGGTCGCGAGCGAAGGATGCGAAACGGTCGTCCCCGGTCACTTCCTGATACGCACGGGCGACCCATCCCCAACCGTTCGAGCCCCACACCGAGTCATAGCCGCCGAGCCCGAACGGATCCTCGTCACCTTCCCGAAGGGCACCCTCGAGGTGCCGCACGATGTCGGCGACGACCTCGCCGCGGGATGCACCATCCACCGGTTGGGATCCGGTGTTGTCGAAGGCACGCACGAACTCGACATGGGCGAGCGCGGTGACGTTCGAATGGATGGGAGGAGCGGGGTACTTATCCCCCTCTGATGCGATCAAGGCCTTGGCCCAGGACGCCGCGGTCCTCGTATAGGCCGCCGACTCTTCGGTGTCCGGTTGGAAAGCCAGCGCCAGCTCGGCGGCCCCCCATTCGAGGTCGTCTCTCCACTGCTCCTCCGCATAGAAGGCCAGCGGGACCGCGCCCTGGAGCCGAGTGACGTCCTGCGTCTTGGCCGAGTCGAAGATCGCTCGACCCTTTGCGAGGCACGAATCAGCCAGGCCGGGATCCGTCGCGCGGAAGACCTGAGAGCAGAGTGCGAACGTCGCAGAGACGCGCCCCGCGAGGTTCGGGGAGATCGGTTTGCCCGGAGCATTGGCGCGGAAGACCGGACGATGCTTGACGAAGTAGGCCTTGTCGCGACGCGAGACCTCGAGTGCGTCGTCTTCCTCCGGCAGCCTCCAGAGATCGTGATCCGAGAGCGTCCTGTCGTTGCCGGAGCCGATGCCGACCTGTTGGTAGAGGACCCCGGTGGACTCGTCGTACATCTTGTCCAACCACTCGATGCTGTGACGCGCCTCATCCATCGCGGCGCTCCCGGTGAAGGAACCCGGGTTGTCCCTCAGGGCCATCAGGAGGAGGGCAGTGCTGTAGGCCTGCTGGCCGGTGAACTTCAGGTAGTCGCCTGCATCGTGCCATCCGCCCGAGACATCGATCGGGCCGCCGATCCGCTCGGGGCGGCGCACAAGCACACCGTCGCGGTACCGGGCCAGTTTGTAGATGAACGCCTCCTGGTCGGCGAGATGTGAGGGCCGCCGACCCAACTCGCCCGGGATGACATCCGGCCCGTCTCTTTGAGCCCCGAGGAAAGAGACGATGTCGTCAACCACTGGCCCGAACAGGTCCCTTGCGGGCCCGATCCGGAACGGAGGCGAGACCTCTCCCACCGAAGAGATCGTGTAGGTGCCGGGCGTGTCCACCGAGCTGATGTCGAGCCGATGCACGAACGGATACTTGTCGCTCCACTTCCCGGCACTCGGGCCGACATCGCCTACAAGGACCTCGGCTCCCGCGCCATCGAGCACTGCGAACCGGTTCCCCTCTTGATCACCGGCGGCAAGCACGAACGCTGACTTCGGCGAGCCGATCGCGTACCCGACCTGGTCCACCCTGATGTAGGACAGGCTGTGGGCATGCGTGAGTGGGACAGTAAGCACGGACCCGACCATCAGCGCGAGAAGGAACGCCAGATGTCTGACCCGCGAACCGGACGAGGTTCTCATCGCGGCATCCTAATTGGAAGGGACCGACCAGCCCTCGTCATACTCCACCGAAACCA
>JBKJYP010000004.1:0-2963 GCA_046715695.1 Actinomycetota bacterium
TGCCGGGCATAGGTGGGCGAAGCCACCAGACCGACGACGACGATCATCGCCACGACCCAAGCCTTCATGCAGCTCCTCCTAGAGGATCTTGTAGACGTCCAAGCCCCTGTAGATGTCGTTCGAATAGATGTAGGGGCCCTTGTAGAACTTCGACGCCCACGACGAGCCTCCCACCGGCACGAACCAGCCAAGCTCCTTCACGCCGCCTGCGAGGGGGCCGAAGGTCACCCCGGACATGTTCGAGATGTCGAGGTAGCGGGTGCCTGCCCTGTACCAGGAAACGGCGAGCCGCTTTCCGTCGTCGGAGACGTCCATGACGTGGGACGTGCAGGAGTCTGGTGATGAGCGACCGGTCGCGTTCACGATCTCGTAGGGTTCGAAAGCCCCCGCGAGGCTAAGGCCGTCCTCGCCGAGGTTGAAGAACCAGAGCGCGCCGCCCGGGCAAGGCGCCACTGCTCCACCGTTCATCTCATCCCCAGCGATGACGTGCTTGGAGTCTGGCGTGAACTTCACATCGTGCGCGATGAAGCATGGACAGGTGGTCTGGGCGACCATCTTGGGAGAGCGGGGATCGGAGGTGTTGTAGACGGTCACCTTGCGCGAGCCGGCCGTCACCAGCAGCGAGCCGTCGCTGTTGAAGGAGACGTCGTGAGTCCCACCGGGGATCGATCCGATGCGCTCGGGTCGAGCGGGGTCTGCGATCGACCAGATATCCACGCGCGACAGAGCGCCACCGCCGCCGTCGGATACATAAACGTAGGGCTGCGTCGGATGGGCGGTCGTGTTGTGCGCCCCCCCTGCAACCTCCGCGAAACCGACCACCTTCGGCTTCAGCACATCGGTGATGTCCACGGTCATGAACCCGAGTCGGCCGACCATCGCACACGACTTGGCCTCTCCCGTCGAGTCGGCTCCGAGTATCGCTGTGCGACCGTCGAACGAGATCTGGATGTCCATCTGGTAGAGCGCGCACGGAAGGGTGGCGGCGAGGAAGGGGGCCTCCGGAACGGTAATGTCGATGACCCGCATCGCACTCGTCGTTCCCGGCGCGATGCCGGGGGCCGAGCCGGTGATGGCGAAGTCGCGGCCCCCCTGCGTCACGAATTCCATATCTGTTCCCCCCGCGTAGGGGACGTTGGCTACGAGCTCGAGGCCCTTGCCTTTGCCTTGGAGTGGGGCGTGCGGCCGCGCCTGAGCCGTGAGCGAGAAGACGAGGATGAACGTGGCCGCAAGGCCGAACGCTCTCCTCATTTCGCGGTGATCTTGTAGATGTCGAGTCCGCGCAGGATGTCGTTGGAGTAGATGTACGGACCGGTGTGGAACTTCGAAGACCAAGAGTCTCCGCCGACCGGGATGAACCAGCCGACCTCACGGACGCCCATGCCCGGCGGCATCTGGTTCGCTCCGAAGGTCGCGCCGGTCATGCTGGATATGTCGAGGTAGCGCGTCCCGGCGGAGTACCAGGAGATGGCGACGTGCTTCCCATCAGGAGCGATGTCCATCACATGGGATGTGCATGAAGCCGGGGCGGTCTGTCCTTCGGACGCGAAGACGATCTCCTCGGGCTCATACGCGCCGATCGGTACAGGGACGATCATCGGTCCCGCCACTTCCAATCGATAGAAGAACATCGCGCCGCCGGGGCAAGGGAACGTGCCCCCGCCGGCCGCTTCGTCGCCGACGATCAAGAATCGGTTGTCCGGGGTGAACTTGGCGTCATGAGCGAGCGAGCAACCGGCGCAGACCGTCTTACCTACGAGCACGGGTTTCGCCGGGTCAGTGGTGTCGAGGATCTCGACACTCTTGTTTCCGCCGGCGAGCACGGCCAGCTTGCCGTCGTTGCTGAACGAGATGTCGTGCGGAGTCGTGCCGAGCATCGAGTAAGTGCCGACCAACTTGGGTTTGGCCGGGTTCTTGATAGACCAGATATCGATCGCTCGGCTCGCGTCACCGGAGCTGGAGTTGTAGACGAAAGGTTTCTTCGGATGGGCGGTCGTGTTGTGCGAACCGGCGGGGATCACGGCCATGCCGATCGGTTCGGGTTTCTCGAGGTCGGTGATGTCCACCGTCATGAAACCGGCCTGACCCGTCGCCAGGCACGCGTCCGGGCCCCCGCCGCCGTCCTGGGCAAGGATCGCGGTCTTCTCGTCAGGTGAGACCTGGATGTCCATCTGGTACAGCGAGCACTCGAGCGTGGAGATGAGCTCCGGCTGCTCCGGGTTGGTGACATCGATGATGCGTAGCGCTCCGGCCTTGGCGCCGCCGACACCGGGGGCCGAGCCCGTCAGCGCATAGTCACGGCCATCTCGGGTGATCAATTCCATGTCGGTGCCGCCGGTGTAGGGGACGTTGGCGATGAGCTTGAGGCCCTCGCCTTCACCCTTGAGGGGGGCCGGGTGCCGGCGCGCGGAGGCCGAGGTGCCATAGACCAAGCACCCGATCAACGCCAGGAACACCGCCGTTTTTCTCATCAAGCCCTCCCTAGATAGTACGAGGGCCCCGGGGGGTTAGCCCCCGAGGCCCTCGACAGTGCCTAACACCCCTTATTTAGCGGTGACCTTGAAGACGTCGAATCCGCGGAACTCGTCGTTCGAGTAGACGTACTTCTCGTTCTTGTAGATCTTGGATGACCAGGTCACGCCACCGTCGGGCATGAACCAGCCGACCTCTCTGACCCCGCCTGGCGGGATCTGGTTCTGACCGACGGTCGCACCCATCATCGACGATATGTCGAGGTAACGGGTGCCGGCCGAGTACCAGGAGATGGCCATGTGCTTGGAGTCCGGTGCGATCGAGAACACGTGCGATGTGCAGGCCGAAGGTCCCGTCTGACCGTCACGAGCGAATACAAGCTCTTGTGGCTGGTAGACACCCGTGGGGATCATGAGGGGGGTCGGCGAGGTCTGCAGTTGGTAGAAGTACAGAGCGCCGCCGGGGCACGGGTAACCGCCGCCGCCGCCGCC
>JBKJYP010000005.1:0-4985 GCA_046715695.1 Actinomycetota bacterium
AGCATGTGGCCCCAGAAGTCTCCTAGACCACGGGTTCGCCAGGCCGATGACGTGAGACGGTCGAAGCCCGTCTTATGCCCCAGGGCGGACCAGCCGTCGATCTCGGCGTGGAGGACAGTGGCAGAAGACAGCTCTTGGGTTTCCGCCACGGAGATTGCGCCCCCGTTACAGCGCGCCCCCAGACCCAGAGCGGCGTCGTAGACCTCACCGAGCGCGGGGGCGTTGGCGACACCCACGACGGACTCGCCGTCGATCATCAGGGCAACGAGCGTCGCCCAGATCGGGATCCCGGCCATGTAGTTGTTCGTGCCGTCTATCGGGTCGAGGACCCAGGTCGGGGCACCGTTGTTCGGGGGGCCTCCGCCGGCAGCTGTCAGGCCTTCCTCCTCGCCGAGGATGTTGTGGTCGGGCCATGCCCGGGCCAGCACGAGTCGGATCTGAGCTTCGGCGGCCCAGTCGGCCTCGGTGACCCAGGTCCCGTCCGCCTTGCGCTTGCTGGAGGGATCCTTGCCGTAGTGGCCCATGGCCACCTTGGACCCCACCGCAGCAACCTCAAGAGCAGTCTCGAGGTACCCAGAGAAGTCACTCATGCCGGAATGGTGCCACCCGTTAGCCAACTCGTCGCCATGAGTAAGGGAAAGCCTTACCCCTGGCGACGAACCGGCAGAGTGCGGGCGGGGGGACTCGAACCCCCAAGTCCTTTCGGACACCGGCACCTAAAGCCGGCGCGTCGGCCAATTGCGCCACGCCCGCGTGGCCCGTCATCGTAGCCATCCCCACCCTGGTCGTGAACCCACTCGGCCAGCCGGCTCAATGAACCCACGGGGGGGTGCCGACAAGTAACTAGCACGGGTGTTCGGGCAGGCCAAGCCGCCTCTTGCGGGGTTCCCCATATGATTCACGGTTGTGGGCGGCTGGGGGGCCGTCCTATTCGGAGGAGACGGGGCGGGGGTCGTTGAACGAGATACCCATAGTTGTCATCCGCATGGACAAGCGGCGCTACGGCGTGCCGATCTTCTCGGTATCCGAGGTCGTGCGTCTAGTGGCGGTCACCCCCCTTCCCGAGGCCTCTGATCTGGTCGAGGGCGTGATCAATCTCCGAGGGGTGACGGTGCCTGTGGTGAACCTGGCACGCCGGCTGGGGCTGCGTTCGCCCGCCTACCACCCCGACACCTCTCTGGTGATCCTGACCCACGGGGAAGGCCTCATGGCCGTACCTGTGGATACGGTGGAGGAAGTGCGAAACGTTCCCTCGGATTCGATCGTCCTCCCGCAGAACGCCGGGCATCATTCGGAGCTGCTTACGGGGATCGCCGAGATGGGAGAGGACCACCTCCTGGTCCTGGATCCGGTCGCGCTGTTCACCGAAGACACGATGTTCTATTTCGAACCCGGTGACGCCGGATCCAGCGAAGCCTCACGTAGCGCAGAGGAGGAGCTCGTCACGTGAGTCTCCCGGCCGCACATCGGTCCGAGTTGACCGATAGTGACTACGAGAAGTTCCGGGATTTCCTCGCGGAGCGAAGCGGCCTCTACTACCCGCTTGCGAGACGGCAGGACCTCGCCCACGGTCTGTTCAAAGCTCTCAAGGTCTCGGGGTTCAAGAGCCTGGACGAGTACTTCGATGTCCTCATATCCCAGAACGGCCATGGGGCCGAGATGGATCGGCTCGTCAGCACCCTGACCGTTGGCGAGAGTTACTTCTTCAGGATCTCGAAACATTTCGACGCTCTGAAGAAGCACATCTTTCCCCAGCTGATCTCGGAACGCTCGCGCACATCCCGCCGTATCCGTATCTGGAGTGCAGGATGCGCGGCCGGCGATGAGGCCTACTCGCTCGCCATCGCACTGCGGCAGTGCCTCCCCAGTATCGACACCTGGAACATAACCATCCTGGCGACCGACATCGACCAAGACTCATTGCGCCGAGCTCGACAGGGCACCTATTCGGAATGGTCTTTCCGTGAGCTCGATCCGGTCCTCAAGAACCTCTACTTCCGTTTCGACGGTAAGAGGTGGGCTATCTCTGATGAGATCAAACGGATGGTCGACTTCGATTATCTGAATCTCGTCGAAGACAGCTATCCGTCCCTGACGACCAACACCAACGCGATGGACGTGATCTTCTGCCGCAACGTCACGATCTATTTCTCGCAGGAGACGACGAACAGGGTCATCCAGAAGCTCTACAACGCACTCGTCGACAAAGGTTGGCTCTTCGTTGGGGCGAGCGAGCCCAACCTCGTCACATACAGAGACTTCAATGCGATCAATCACGACGGATCGGTCGTGTATCAGAAGGACACGATCGAAGCGCCCCCGATGCGGCCGTACGTCCCCCAGGTCCTCACCCCGATGCGACCCACGATCCAAACCCCGGCGGCCGCGCCCACTGCACCAGAACCGGTCGCCGTCCAACCCGCCGCCGCCGAAACAAGATCGGAGACAGAGTTCTCGCACTACGACAGGGCTCTAGCCCTCATCCAAGACGGCGACGTGGACGAGGCGATATCCGTTCTGTTCCAACAGATCGAAGAGCGCCCTGAACACGCGACCTCCTATGCCTTGCTCGCAAAGACGTACGCGAATCTCGGTCAGCTGGAGCAGGCACAACATTGGGCAGAACGCGCGATCCAGGAGGACCGCCTATTGGCTGAGGCGCATTACACGCTGGCCCTCATCTACGAAGAGCAAGGGTTGCGTGACAAAGCGACGGAGAGCCTGAGGAAGACCCTCTTCCTGAACCGAGAGCATGTGCTCGCTCACTATGTGCTCGGCACCCTCTACAGAGGATCTGGCAACGACGAGATGGCCAAGAAGGCCTGGGAGAACGCAACCCGGATACTCAACCGCCGGAGGCCGGACGAAGTGGTTCCCGATTCCGACGGGGTAACAACGGGACGGCTCCTCCAAGTCGTTGAGGCGCAGATGGCCGAGGCCGTGGGTCGATGACTGCCATGCGCAGGGAGATCCCCCCCGAGATCCAGTCGCTCCTCGACGAACGCGCTCGCGTCCTTGCCAAAGCCCCAGAGGCTCTGGACGAGAAAGAGTCGATCTCTGTCGTCGTGTTCTCTTTCGGGGATCACCGCTATGCGATCGAAGCGCGCTACGTGAGAGAGATCCAGTCACTCGTGAACCTGACCCCCGTGCCTTGCACGCCGTCGTTCGTCGCGGGCGTCGTGAATCTGAGGGGCACCCTGTACTCACTGGTCGATCTGCGAAAGTACTTGGATCTACCGATGAAAGGTGTCACCGACCTCACCCAGATCCTGCTCGTGAATGGAGCCGGGATGGAACTGGGGTTACTGGCCTACGAGGTCGTTGGGATCCGATCGATCCCTATCACCGAGATCAAAGCTCCACTTCCGAACGACGAAAACGTTGCCAAGGAGTTCGTCACTGGAGTGACCACCGACCTGACGGTGATCCTCAACCTAGAGAAGATTCTCAACGACCCCAAGATGATCGTTCACGAGGAGGTAATGAAGTGAAGCTGAATGTTGGCACCAAGATCGTCATCGGATTCGCCGCCGTGCTCCTGCTCACCAGTGTGGTGGCATGGGCCGGGATGAGCTCGGCCTCGCGCATCCATGACCAGATGCAAGACATCCTCGATCGCCAGAGGGATGCTTCGACGATCTCCTCGATCAGGAGCGATCTGCAAGAGGTGAGACAGCTCGTGCTGGCTCACATCATCGCCGAGTCGAATGGCGAGAAGGCCGATCTCGCCGGCCGGATCGTTGGCCTGCAGGAGGGGATCAACGAGAACTTCCAGTCGATGGGAGATTCTGGATTCGTAAGCGCGGATGCGGACCAGACGCGAGATCTGAAGGGAGCTGTCGACAGCTTCTTCCTGGTAGTCAATCGTCAAACACTGCCCGCCAGCGATGCAGCCGACAAGGATGAAGCCAAGGCCCTCGCTGCAGGTCCCGCGGAAGATCGGTTCGAAGAGATAGCGGCCTCGCTCGATTCGATCGATCGTTCGCTGCGTCAGTCTGCAGAGGGAGACGTCGCGAACGCGGCATCGAGGGTCGAGAAGAGTAGAAGTCTGATACTCGGCACCACAGCTATCGCGGTCGTGCTCGGGAGCATAGTGGCATTGCTTCTCTCCAGGCGTATCGGCGGGAGCATCAACCGCTACGTGGTCTTCGCCGAGCGCGTGGGACAGGGCAACCTCGGGGTTCGGCTCGACCCGCTCTCCAATGACGACCTTGGGCGCCTGGGCGGAGCCTTGAACACGATGGTTGAGCAGCTCACATTCCTTACCGGACAGATCCAGGAAAGCATCGGAAGTCTGACGGCAGCTGCCGCCGAGATCGTCGCGGCGAGTACTCAGCAGACGGCGACGGCGAGCGAGCAGTCTGCCGCGGTGAGCGAGACGGTTGCTACGGTGACGGAGATGACGGCCGCGACCGAACAAGCAGCCGGCTTCGCTCGTGAGATGGCCGGGGCGACCGAGGAAACCGCCAAGTCTGCTCAGACAGGCCTCAAGACGATCGCCGCCACGATGGAAGGCGTCGCCGACGTTCGTAGAGGTTTCCAGGCCATCGTCGACATGATCCATGGGCTCTCGGACCGGACCAAGGCGATCGGAGAGATCACCACTACCGTCAATGATCTTGCCGACCAGTCCAACCTCCTCGCGCTCAACGCGGCTATCGAAGCTGCGCGTGCGGGCGAGGCCGGAAAGGGCTTCTCGGTGGTCGCAGGAGAGGTGCGCAACCTGGCCGAGCAATCGCGTTCGGCAACCGCTCAGGTGAAGGCCATCCTTTCCCACATCGAGGAGGCGGTTGAGGCCGGCGTCACTTCCACCGAGCAGGCTCAGGTCGGCGTCGAGCAGGGGATCGACGTCGTGGGCAAGGCCGGACAGATCATCAATCAACTGGGTGATGCCGTCCGGCAGGCTGTGAATGCAGCGCAGCAGATCGCTGCATCGGTTGAGCAGCAAGGGATCGCTATCGACCAGATCAAGCGAGCCATGGAGG
>JBKJYP010000006.1:0-7838 GCA_046715695.1 Actinomycetota bacterium
CCACACGTTCGAGTGACCGGCGACGCAGGTTGCCCGAACGTGACAGATACAGGGACGCCGCGGCCAGGATGCCCACGGCCGCGACCATGAGCGCGGCTCCCGCCAGGATCCAAGGGGTGAGTCCCTCGGGCACATGGGCTTCGCCAACGACGGGCTCTAGGAAGTGCTCCAACGTCAGCGCCCCGGGGAGGTTGATCGCACCTCCGATCAGGGCCAGTGCTCCCAGAGGTACCAATGCCACCGCCATGAAGAGTGGTGCGTCGTGCGGGTGCGCGCCGGCAGGTAGACGCGACTTTCCTTCGAAGACCCGGAAGTAGAGCCGGGACATGTAGAACGCGGTCAGCCCGGCGGTGATGACTCCCATCGCCCACAACCCGTACTGACCCTCATGCCACGCGGACGCCAGGATCGCGTCCTTCGAGAAGAAGCCGGCGAAGGGAACGACACCGGATATCGCCAGCCAGCCCAAAGCGAACGTCGTGCCGACGATAGGCATCTGTTTCCGGAGACCGCCCATCTTGCGCATGTCGGTTTCACCGGCCAACGCGTGCATCACCGCACCGGCACCGAGGAACATGAGCGCCTTGAAGAAGGCGTGCGTGACGAGATGGAAGACCCCGGCCGAGTAAGCGCCGACACCATGGGCGAGGAACATGTAGCCGAGCTGGCTGATGGTCGAGTAGGCCAAGACCCTCTTGATGTCCCATTCCGTGGCCGCCATCAGCGCGGCCCACAGTGCAGTGGCTGCACCGATCCAACCGACGACCATCAAAGCGGTCCCGCCTGAAGCCTCGAAGACGGGGCTCAGACGGGCGACCATGTAGACACCCGCCGTGACCATCGTCGCCGCGTGGATGAGAGCCGAAACGGGTGTTGGGCCCTCCATGGCATCCGGTAGCCAGACATACAGAGGGATCTGTGCGCTCTTCCCTGTCGCCCCGGCGAAGAGCAGGAGTGCGGCGATCGTGGCTATGCCGGCGGTCATCGCACCGGCGGCGGCATTGATCTGGCCGATCGTCACCGATCCCACCGTGTAGCTCAGCAGCAGGATGCCCAACAGGAAGGCGAAGTCCCCGATGCGGTTGACGATGAACGCCTTCTTGGCAGCAGCCGCTGCCGACTCTCGTTCGAACCAGAAGCCGATCAGCAGGTACGAACAGAGGCCAACGGCCTCCCACCCGACGTAGAGGAGGAGGAGGTTGTCGGCGAGGACCAGCAGCAACATCGAAGCCGCGAATAGGTTCAGGTATGCGAAGTAACGGCCGAAGCGCTCGTCGCCTTCCATATAGGCGATGGAGTAGAGGTGGATCAGTGTCCCGACGCCGGTGACTACGAGCAGCATGATCGCCGACAACGGATCGACGAGGAAGTCGACGGCGACCTCGAACGAGCCGACCGAGATCCAATCGAAGAGATGGACGGTGATCGCCCGCTCCTCGTGGCCCAGGGAGATGAGATCCATGAACTGGGCCACCGAGCAACCGAACGCACCAGCGATGGCGGCCGTCGCAAGGAAACCGGCCGCTTTTCCGAGGCGCCGGCCGAAGAACAGAAGCAAAAGCGACATGGCTAGCGGGAGCACCACGATCGCGACGGCCAAAGGCTCACCGCCCATGTCGGTTCGGATCATCTCCTCACCACCGCAGAAGCCTGGCCTTGTCCGCGTCCATCGAGCCCCGGCCGCGGGCGACGTTCAAGATGATCGCTAGACCGATGACGGCTTCAGCAGCGGCCACCACCAGGACGAAGAAAACGATGACTTGTCCGGAGATGTCTCCGCGCATGCGAGCGAAGGTGACGAAGATCAGGTTGACGGCGTTGAGCATCAGCTCGATGAACAGGAACATGACGATGATGTTCCGCCGGACGAGGACACCGACGGCACCTACGACGAACAGCAGGGACGCGAGAGCGAGGTAGTAGCCGGGAGGGACGCTCACGATCCCTCCTTCCTCGGAGATAGCCGACGCGCTAGAGCCATCACGCCCACGATCGCGACGACCAGGAGAACGGATGTCGCTTCGAACGGTAAGAGGTAGTGGCCGAACAATGAGTAAGCAAGGGCTTTGACGTTGCCGGGGTCCCTATTGATCTGAGCCAAGGACCCGGACCCCGAGACGACGAGGTCGACACCGCGAACCGAGAGGTACATCAACTCGGCCGCCAGCAGGAGGCCCAGACCGAAGGCGAAGGGTCTCTGACCACTAAGCGGTTCCTCGAGCGACTCCTTCCTGTCGACGCCGAGGAGCATCATGACGAAGAGGAACGTCACCATGATGGCGCCGGCGTAGATGATGATCTGGACTGCGGCGATGAAGAAGGCACCCTGCATGAGGAAGGTCATCGCAAGAGCGACCTGAACACCAACCAGATAGAGCGCGACGTGTACTGCCGAGCGCGCGAACATCATCGCGATCGCGGACCCGAGGGCCACCACGAAGACGACGCCGAACACCACCTGCTCCAACGTCATGTATTTCCCTCGAGGTCCCGTGCCTGCCGGGGCGTCAGTACCGTCGCCTTCCCGGTCGGCGAATCTGGATCGTGCGGCTGAGCCGGACCGTCGCGTGTCGGTGAAAGCTCCTTCTTCGTGTTCCAGTGACGGACGATCGGCTCGTCCACGATGAGCTGGTCCTTCGCGTAGATGAGCCCTTCGCGGGAGATCCCGGCGATGTCGTACTCGGTTGTCATCAGCAGCGCTTCGGTGGGACATGCCTCGACACACAGCCCGCAGAAGATGCATCGCAGATAGTTGATCTGATAGATCTGCGCGTACCGCTCCCCGGGGGAGAACCGCTCTTCGGGTGTGTTCTCGGCTCCCACGACAAGGATCGCGTCGGCGGGGCAAACGCCGGCGCAGAGCTCGCACCCGATGCATTTCTCCAGGCCGTCGGGGTGCCGATCGAGGATGTGGCGGCCTTTGAATCTCGGGAACGGTTGCCGGCGCACCTCGGGGAAGCTGACGGTGTCTTTGCGTTTGAAGACGTTGCGGATGACTACCCGCATCCCGGTGAGGATCTCAGGAAGCGCCACGGATCCCCCTTTGCGGAGTAGCCGCCGACAAGAGCCGAGGGTCACCCCGGCCGATCCAGATCATCGCGATCACGAAGAGCACGCCCAGGGTGCCCATCTTCCAGGGCCGGCCCAGCTCCTCCGTGTTGAAGACGGCGGTAGCCATGATCCACGCCAGTGAAGCGGGGATCAGTCGCTTCCAACCGAGCCACATGAGGCGGTCGTACCGCAGCCGCGGCAGCGTGGCTCGCAACCACACGAAGAGATAGACGAACAGACAGGTCTTGAGCATGAACCAGAACAGAGGCCAGATCGCCGGCAGGAATCCGAAGACGGGCCCGTCCCATCCACCGAAGAAGAGCGTGACGGCCATCGCGGAGATCACCACGACGTGGATGTATTCACCCAGGAAGAACATCGCGAACCTGATCCCCGAGTACTCGGTGTGGAACCCGGCAACGAGCTCGGTCTCCGCTTCGGGAAGGTCGAATGGAGCCCGGTTGGTTTCGGCGATCCCGGCGATCAAGAAGATCAAGAACGCCGGCCATTGTGACCAGATGTACCAGTTGGGGAAATACTCGAAGACGTTGGCGACCTGCTCGAGGCCGGGGATCCCGTCGAAGAAGACGACGTCACGCACCGTGCCCGACTGGGCGGCCACGATATCCACCGTGGACAAGCTGCCTGCAGCTAGCGCCACCGGGACGAGCGACAACCCGAGAGCGATCTCGTAAGAGATCATCTGCGCGCTCGAGCGGATCCCTCCGAGCAGCGGGTATTTGGACCCCGATGCCCATCCTGCGAGAACGACCCCGTACACGCCGAGCGATCCCATCGCCAAGAAGTAGAGGATCCCGATGTTCAGGTCGCTGACGATCAGCCCGACGTTGTGGCCGGCGACATCCACACGGTCGCCTACCGGGATGACGGCGAAGGCGAGGAACGATGGCACCATCGCCATGATCGGCGCGAGGGCGTAGGTGAAGCGATCGGCCATGGCGGGACGGAAGTCCTCTTTGAAGAAGAGCTTTATGCCGTCGGCGAGGGTTTGAAGGATCCCCCACGGCCCCCAACGGTTGGGCCCGATCCGAGCCTGCATGTCCGCGATCACCTTGCGCTCGGCCCAGACCACGAGGATCGTGGTCAGGAGGAGGGCCACGAAGGCCACCAGGCACTTGACCACCGCGATCACGAGCGACGCTGAGATCCAGTCGAACATCAGCGAGCCACCTCGACGCGTGGGTTTGGACCGGCGATCAACCGGCCGGCGTTGACGCCCGGCTGACCGAATGGGATGTAAACGGCTCCCATAGCGATGTCACCGATGACCACAGGCAGCTTGAGCGAATCGCCGGCCGCGGACACGGTCACTTCATCGCCTTCTACTACCCCGAGCCGTTCGGCATCTTGCGGGCTCATCTCGATGAAAGGCTTCCGCGCGAGCTTCGTGAGGAGCGTGCTGCGCGACAGCATCGTCGACGCGTCGTAGATGTGCCGGCCGGTGTAGAGCATCAGCCCTTCGCCCGTCTCGGTCTCTGACGCTTCTTCGGTGGCGGGCCCAGCTGATTCGGGAGACTCTGGGAGTCCCGGTATCGCACCAGGCCTCAGCCGGGCATCGAACGCCCGCAGCTCCCACGAGAGTGGCCAGTTCTGTCCGGTTTGGAACGCGGCGCCGGCGCGGTGACCCTTGGGGTACTGAGCTCCCGGCCCGCCGGCGGCTGTGCCGGTCCCGGCTAGAGCCGCAACGTCGATAGCCTTGTGCGGAGTCGAGACTTTGGCGATGTCGATCCAGACGTCTTCCCAGGTCTTCCATCCCCAGTCGGTGCCCAGCGTGGACGCGATCTTCTGCAATGCCTTCCAAGGCTCGAGCGAGCTACCCGGAGGCTGCAACAGAGGGTCCAGGCGTTGGACCCGGCGCTCGAGGTTCGTGAACGTTCCCCCCCGTTCGGCGTATGCGGCGGACGGCAGCACCACATCTGCGTAAGCGACCGACGATGACGGCAAGATGTCGATCGCGATGGTGAACACCTTGCTCTCGAGAGCTCTCTTGGCCAGCGCAGCATCGGGGAGGTCTGAGAGCGGATCGGCCCCGACCAACAAGAGCGTGTCGATCTCGCCGGCTGCCGCGGCATCGAGGATGGCCCGAGTGTCACGGCCGGGTTCACCGAGAGCCTTGTAGCCCGCGTCGAGACCGGGGTGCACGCCCATGTCGAGCATCCCTTGCGAGCCGGCGTGCGGCGGACATGCAAGAACTTTCGCATCGTGCTTAGTTGCCAGAGCTACAACGGCATCGACGACCGGTCCTTCGTCCCGGCCCGGCGACGAGGGCCCCCAGCAGATGACGACGGGGCCGGCTAGCTCGCCCAGTCCCGCCAAGGCTTCGGCTTCGCCCCCGGGCTCGCAACGGACGACCGTCGCAGCGACATCGTCGAGAGAGCTCCTCCGAACCGACACGGTGACGAGCTGAGCGCGGTGATCGAGGACTGCACCCCGCAGTCGCAGGTAGAGGACCGGCAAGGCTTCTTTGGGATCGGGCCCGACCCAGACGATGGTTCCCGCCGAATCGAGGTCGGTGATGGCAGCGTTCGAACCGGCTGCTCCAGCGACCTGGATCAAACGCTCGTAAGGGGTTCCCGCATCCTGAAGGCGCGAGTCGAGATCGTTCGTCTTCAGCACGGACCGCGCTAGTCGCGACACGGCGAAAGCGTCCTCGGTGGTGAGGTGGCCTCCGGCGATGATCCCGACCTTCTTGTCCTTCAGGTGCTCGGCGGATAGCTCCAGGGCACGGGCCCAACCTGCGACCTCGAACCCGCCCTCGTCGCCTCGGATCAATGGCGTCGTCAAGCGGTCATCGGCGGAGACGTGGTGGAAGCCGAACCGGCCCTTGTCGCAGATCCAGAAATCGTTCACCTCTTCGTTCGGCATCGCCTGAACGCGGACCAGGTCACCGCCCCGCTCCTCGTTCGTGATCGGACAACCCACCGAGCAGTAGGAGCAGACGCTGGCGGCGCTTTCGAGGTCCCAAGGTCGTGAAACGAATCGGTACGGCTTCGCGGTCAACGCGCCTACAGGGCAGATCTGGATGGTGTTCCCTGAGAAGTAGCTGTCGAACGGCTCGTCGTTGAAGGTAAGGATCTGTGTCCCCGCGCCTCGATCGACGAGCTGGATGAAGCGATCCCCGGCGATCTCGTCGCTGAATCGGACGCAACGCCAGCAGAGAACGCATCGCTCCCTGTCGAGGACCACGAGGTCCGAGATCTCGAGCGCCTTCTCGAACGTCCTCTTGGGCTCGATGTAGCGGCTCGATCCCGGGCCGTGCTTATAGGTCTGGTCCTGCAGGGGGCATTCACCTGCGCGGTCACAGATCGGACAGTCGAGCGGGTGGTTGATCAGGAGGAACTCGAGCATGGACTTCTGTGCATCGACTGCGGTCTCGTCAACCGTGTTCGCGACCATGCCTTCGTCGACCGGCGTTGTGCACGCCGGGAGAAGCTTCCCTTGGCCCTCGACTTTCACCAGGCACATGCGACAAACGGCAACCGACTTCATCCCCGGGTGGTAACAGAACCTCGGAACGAAGATGCCGGACTCTTCGGCGACATCGATCAGCAGGCGCCCCTTCTCGGTCTTTATCTCTTGGCCGTTGATATTGATGTTGACGTCGGTCATGCCTCTTCGCCTGTCGATAGACCGGCGGCGGCGCGCATCCCGGCGAGGATCTTGTAGTCGTCCTCGAAGGGGCAAGCACCCTTCTTGACGTGAGCTTCGAACTCGGCACGGAACAACTTGACGTTGGAGCGCAGTGCCCAGGAGGCGGCGTCGCCCAAGGGACAGAAGGAGCGACCGTCGATCCCGTCACAGATGTCCAGCAACAGTTGCAGGTCCTCCTGACGCCCTTCACCGTGCTCGATCCTCTCGAGGACCTTCACGGCCCACCAGGTTCCTTCACGGCAAGGGGTGCATTTCCCGCACGACTCGTGTTCGAAGAACTCGGTGGTCACGAGGGCATTGCGAACCATGCACGTCGATTCGTCCATGAAGACGATCGCTCCGGACCCGAGCATCGTCCCGGCTTCCTTGAGGGCTTCGAAGTCCATCGCAACGTCGGTGGTCGTAAGGAGAGGCGCGCTCGCCCCACCGGGGATCACGGCTTTCATCTTGCGCATCCCGCGCATCCCTCCGGCGAGCTCGAGCACCTTGGTCAGTGATGTCCCCAACGGGACCTCGTAGTTCCCAGGACGGTTCACGTGACCGGAGACCGACAGCATCTTGGTGCCGGGGGATTTCTCGGTGCCCCATTGCTTGTACCAATCGACGCCCCCGTCGACGATCGGCGGCAGAGTCGCCACGGTCTCGGTGTTGTTGATCACGGTGGGTTGCCCGTACAGGCCCTTGACCGCGGGGAAGGGGGGCCGGAGTCGCGGCTGACCTCGGTGACCTTCGAGAGAATCTAGGAGAGCCGATTCTTCGCCGCAGATGTATGCGCCGGCGCCTCTATGCAAGACGATGTCGAAGTCGAAACCGGACCCGAAGATGCCTTCTCCGAGGAACCCTCTTTCCTGGGCTTCGCGGATAGCAGCGTCGAACCGGCGCGACCCAAGGGCGAACTCTCCCCGGCAATAGATGAACGCCTTGGAGGCCCCAACGGCCCACCCGGCGACGATGATCCCTTCGAGCACGCCGTGCGGGTCGCGTTCGGCCAGTTCCCGGGCCTTGAACGTTCCCGGCTCGCCTTCATCGTGGTTGATGACGACGTACTTCGGAAAGACGTCCTTCGGAACGAAGGACCACTTCATCCCGGTTGGGAACCCGGCGCCGCCGCGTCC
>JBKJYP010000007.1:0-5155 GCA_046715695.1 Actinomycetota bacterium
TTCGAGCACGCGCGAGTAGATCTGCCCGGCGGACACGGAGTTCAGCCGGGACAGCGTGGCCTGCGTGAAGCGCTCGTAGTGTCCGAGGTCCAGGTCCGTCTCTCCCCCGTCCTCGGTTACGAAGACCTCGCCGTGCTGGAAGGGGTTCATCGTGCCCGGGTCGACGTTGATGTAGGGGTCGAGCTTCTGCATCATGACCTTGAGACCACGGGCCTTCAGGAGACGGCCGAGCGAGGCCGCCGTCAGGCCCTTGCCCAGGCTGGAGACCACTCCCCCTGTCACGAAAACGTGCTTCGCCACCGGCCCTCCCTTTGGTATCGGTTGGTTAGTTGGGGATGTATCGACCACCCCATGGCCGGGCCCCACAACTGCCTGAGAACAGGCAAAGCCGAAGCAGATCCGGTTGCGGGGGAAGTCGTGTCAACCTAGCACGCGGGTGCTGAGCCTCAGGCGCATTTCGGCGATCAGGGCAACAAAAAGCTCGCGATCAGTGAACAGGTCAGAGACGCCAGAGCAGTCGCGGCGGCTCCCCTCTTGACCCGGTCTTTTGGCATCGGTCGATCGGCTCCCTCCCGGGCGGAGGCCAAGAAGAAGTAGCAGAACAGGCCGCCGCCGATCCACCCGATCGTGATGAGGACAGGGTTCACGGATCCCCCGAAGTCGAAGGAGATGAGGCTGGCGACCACCGTGATCATGACGAGGGTGAAGGCGCAGAGTCCGCCGACGAGGACCGAGAGGGGGACGAACAGCGGGTTTTCGGAGGGTCCCTCCTTCGGCCAGGTGTAGAGGGCGAGGACAAGTCCCGTCCCACCGAGGACACCGAGGACGCCGATCAACGGCAGCGTCCCGTCGAGGAACATGCCCAGGGGGAACCCCAGCATCGCGACGGAGAGGGCGACCACTGCGGGGATCTTCCGGCTCTTGGCAGGTCGGCCTTCGAGCCGAGCGGCCGCCTCCTCTCCCAGGATGAGCATCGTCATCACGAGTCCGGCCGCGAGTAGCGGGAAAGCGATCAAGAATGTGTGCACGGAATAGGTCTTGGGCCCCGCCATCCAGAGGCCCGTCAGGAAGACCACCAGGGGGCCCGTGGCCACGAAGATCCATCGTCGGACCGGGTCGGAGGCCCAATGTTTGCGTGCGGGGTTAGAAGAGGGCCCGGGCAGGAGCGGGCTGGGGTTCGAGGCAGCTACGAAGCCATGGTGGCATTGGTTGCACCACTTCGCCTCGGCGGGATTCAGCCCCCCGCACTGAGGACAACGGATATCGCCCGCCCCCGACCGCACGATGAGAAGGATAAGTCGATGAGCGCTTACTTATCTCGACCATCTGCGTCGAGTGAGCGATTTCCGCGGCTCGGGCGCGCTTTTCGCTCACTCGGCAGGTGAGTTAAGAGCGGGTGATGGTTTGTTCGGACTCCATGAGGCTCAGGACTTCGTCGAGGGTCATCGGCATCGGCTTGTAGCGCCACTCCAGGTAGAGGGGGGCCTGGTCTTCGAAGTGGGCGCTCTCCTGGCCGGCGAGGTTGATGAAGCCGTTCTGCCCCGGCGGGATGACGCTCCCGGCCTCGACCCCCGACCGACCGATGCGGCCCCTCCTTGCCGGGGATATGTAAGCCACGATGTGGTTGTAGGTGCCGCGGTCCATGGAGATCTGGTCCTCGACGTCACCGGGGAAGCCTGAATCCGAGTCGTTCGGTTGGCCGGCAGCCGACTGGGCGACGTCGGGGATGAGGTCGGCGTTGAGCCGTTGGTAGTGCTCCTTCTCTATCGGCTGCTTCCAGTCGGCGGGGACCTCGGAGTCGAACTCGATGGACAGTTGGAAGACGGCTTCGTCGAAGGCGGTGGAAGCCATGACCTTGGGCGTGGCCTTACCGAGCCAGTCGTAGCGGAGGCGCAGCCGGTCGTTGGGCGCGATGACGTGCCACAAGAGACTCGAGTCGGCATTCCCGGCGAGGTCGCCCAGGTCGTCCGCGAAGGTCGCTTGGCGCATGACGGCGATCCACCGATCGAGGATCGTGCGCCCGGCCGAGTCATACATCTCGTCTCCGTCCCGGTCGGTGTTGAAGCCGTCCCAAGACTTCACGACCCTGAGCGCAGCTTTGGAGATGTCGCTGTTCAGGAGGATGGGGTTCGGGAGGAAGCGCCCGAAGTAGGTCTGGGGGTGATGGCTCATAGCCGCGTAGCGGAGGTTCGCGTTCATGTCCTCGAAGCCGAGCTTGCCGTCGCGGTTGATCGGTCCCCCATTGGGATCGGTCAGTGTCGGCCCGGACGGGTCGAGCGCGCTCTGGAGGTCCAGCACGTTGTCGAGGGCCGGGTGCCCACGCTCACGCCTCCATCCCGGAGACGGCTGGTTGTTCCAGTTGGCGAGCCAGCCTCTTTTCATGTTGACGGCGTGAGGCACCTGCTGGATCGGGAGCAAGCCGCGCCACTCTGATCCACCCCGTCCGTCCTGCGGGAGACGGATATCGATCCCGGGCTTGCGGATCACGTGGTTGCCCGCGTGCCAGTAGCCGAAGTTGCCGGTGTCATCCGTGTAGAACATGTTGTGGTTGGAAGAGAGGTAGTTGGCGTACGTGGCGAAGTCGCCGATGTTCTCTGTCGCCTGGTAGCGGAAGAACCCCTCGATCGTCTGGCCCTCACGGTTGAACCAGGCGTTGCGCACCGAATAAGCGACGCCGTTGGCGGCATCGATCGAGAGGACGGGGCCGTGATGGGTACGGCAGAGCTCCTCGGATTCGAGCTCGACGACCCCTCGAAGGGTGTAGGTCTCGGTGCGGCAGCTCATCTCGTAGGTCTTGCCCTTGTATAGATAGGTGTGGGGATCATCGCCGACGAGATGCTCGACATAGGTGTCGGACAGGTCTGAAGATCCGGTAGTCGTGGTCCACGCGTAGCCGCTGCCGCGCCCGATGAGCACGGCCGGGCCGGCGCCGGCGAACGTCATGCCGGTGGCGTTGAAGTCGCCCCCGTGGATCCCGAAGTCGGCCAGCCACTGCGGCAAGAGGTAACCGACCTGAGGGCCCCCCGTCTGGATCGCGTTGCGGGACTCGGCCACGCGCGACCCGGCGATCTGAGCGTTGGAGCCGAAGGTGAAGATGTACTGCAACTGCTCGAGTCCCCGCTCGAGCCCGTCCAAGGCAGCGATCGGTTCCTCGAAGCTCGGTATGAGCGACAGCTGGTCGAGGGTTCCCACTGCGGGCCTGGCCGGGAGAGGATCCGGAGCTGGAACGGGTCCGGTTGCACCCAGGAGGCGAGCGTCGTCCTCGAGGGCCCGGCGAGCCTTGACCGGCGCAGGCCTAGCGCGTGTGGACACCTTCTTGAAGTCGTAGCCGCGCGGGATGCTCGTCGGTGAATCCGGGTCGACGGTCGTCACGAGGTCGTTGAAGACCACCCGGCCCTTCTTCGGCCCGAACTTGCCTGTGAGGTCGGCCAGCAGCTGGGCGTAGCGGAGCTCGTCCCCGCCACCGGATCCGAAGGACAGGATCAGCACGTCCTGGAGACTGAGGCTGTCGTCGACCGTCCAGGGATCCAGGTTCGCCACCTCTCCCAGCTCCACGAACTCGATCGGCATCTTCGTGGGGTCCGTCTTCACTTCGTCGATCCACGCGCTGATCCCATCGGCGAAGGCCTGGAGGTTCTCCTGGATGTCGGCCGGATAGGTGGCGAAGCGCGCCGCACGTTCCTCTTCTGTGTAGGTGTAGAAACGAACCGCACGATCGATCTCGACGCCGTCCGGCCCAACGATCTCCGACAGCCGGCCCTTGCCGATGTGGCGGAAGACGTGCATCTGCCAGAGCCGGTCCTGGGCGAGTGCGTACCCGACCCCGTAACTGGCGTCGGCCTCGTTGCCGGCGAACACATGGGGAACGCCGAACTGATCCCGGATGATGCGGATCTCGCCTTGAGCAGCGGCCGGCGGAGCAAGTAAGCCTCCAGCGATGGCCAGTGTCGCGAGGGATAGCCCGAATCGTTTCATCCCTATCACTTCGGCCCTGTGCTCGAGGGCTCCTGCTCGTCTGCCCGCCCCGCGCGATCGAAGGCGGCGAGCACTGGGTTGGACTCGATGATCTTCGAGAACGACCACTTCTCGGCGGCTCCATTCAGCAGCAGCAGAACCAGGACTATCGCTCCCAGGGCGAAGCCTTCGGCTGAGGTTGCAAGGCCGATCCCGACGACCGCTCCCATCGGGTTCACTCCCGCGTCGCCGAGCATCACCTTCTCGCCTAGGTCGGACGGGAGGATCCCGATGACGGCTCCGACTATCCCCGATACGGCTACGACCCAAGTCGGTGCGGCGAATACGGCGATGATCACGACCGCTAGGAGCCAGACCTTGGCCGCTCGGCCGGGAGCGCGATCCAAGAGATTGAAGAGGTTCGTGGCCAGTGCCACGGTCAGCGCGATCAACGCGCCTTGAACAAGGTCTTCCGTCAAGAGAGCCGCGCACGCGAGGCCCGTTACTCCTCCGGCGATCGCCTTGACGACGCCTCCGGTGATGCGGCCGCCGCGCGCTGCCCCGAGATGACCCTTGAAACCACGGGGGCGTTCGTCTCCCTGAAGGTCGTCCCACAATCCCGACGCGTACATGACGACGAGTCCGATGACGACCGCGGCACCGACCTCCAGAGTGGTGGCGGCCACCGATCCCGCCGACGCCATCGTTCCCTGGATCCCCAGAACGAGGAGGGACGCGATGACGACGGGACCGCCGCCGGTTGCCGGCACCTCGAGCCCTCTGAAATTGATCCGCTTCAGCCTGCGGGGAGTAGCACGAAGGCGGAGCTTCAGCAGAGGTCGGACCAGCACGGCCCCCACGAGGATCGAGCACGCGGCGACGAGAGCTTGGTCTTCGGTCATGCCGGGTCCGGTTCGGGTTCGGGCGCGGCGATCGATACTTGCAGGAGAAGCGTCATCGGGACGATGTAGCTGAGGATCATGGCCGGGATCACGATGCCAGAGTCGTTCAGCGCGAAACCGAGGCCCGCCAGCAACAGGCCGCCGATGAGTCCGGCCCTTACGCGCGGGTAGTCCTCCCGCAGCTTGCGCCAGCGCCCCCGGGGTCGGAACAGCAGATACGCCAACGTTGCCAGAGCCGGGGGCACGAAGTAGGTCCAGATCGTCGAAGTGAAGACGCGCAGGTTGGCGCGGGCCTTGCG
>JBKJYP010000008.1:0-5959 GCA_046715695.1 Actinomycetota bacterium
CCCTTCACCCACCCCGCCCAATTGGGGCGTTTTTTTAAAACGTCGACCTACTCGACGTAACCGAGGCCGCGCAGCTGGTCCTCGATCTCGCCTTCTTCATCTGAAGTTAGCCCGGTTTCGGTGTCCCGCGCCGGGCCGGCGTCGCCAGAATCGTCCAGCTCGAGTTGGACCCCGGGGCCGACCAACTGGGACAGGACCTTGCCGTCGCGGGGTACGCGGGTGGGCACACCGAGCACGGCGAGCGAGGTCGGGCCGAGGTCGATCAGCTCGACCTCTTCCGTTAGGGCACCCGGGGTCACCTGAGGTCCCGTGGCGACGATGACACCCTCGATCCGGTGGTCGCCCGACAGCCAGTCGGCCTTCTCGACCATCCCCTTGGCATGGGTCAACGAGTAGAAGGGGGCCGGGACCAGCAGCAGATCGGGGGCCGTGTCCATGAAGGCTCCGGACAGGACCTCCTCCTTCTTGTAGATGTGACCGATCGGCTTGTCGCCCGTCTCGGGGTCTCGGAACTCGGAAAGTGCGGCGGCGATCTCGTCCCGCAGGGACTCGTAGTCCTTCGGATCGACGATGCCGTCGGGCTCCCGGCCCTTGAGGTTGATCGATACGCCCTCGCCGGTCGAGACGACAGAGGTGTATGCGCGGCTCTTGGACCACTCGATCGGCGACGCCGGGATCTTGATCCTGCCGTGCAACTTGAAGATGTCGTAGATGCGGCGGGCGATACGACGCCCCGGCCCCCAGCGCACGAGATTGAACGCAAGGGACCCACGCCCGAACTCGAGGTAACCGAGATGCCCGAGGATCTTGTCCATGGTGCAGGTGCGGGTGCATGCCTGGTGACCGTGATCGGACATGAAGATGACGAGGTCGTCTTCGTTCGTCCTCTTGAGGAGCTGAGCGAGGCCTTCGTCGAGTTGCCGGTAGATCGCCCGGCACTGCTCGGCTTCCTTCGTCTTGCTCTCCACCGGGAAGTCGGGGTGCTCGGGATGGATGTATTGCATCAAGCAGTGCTGGATCCGGTCGGTCGAGACATACACCAGCGTCGCGAAATCCCAATCGGTCGTATCCATCAGGTACTCGAAGGAACGCTGGCGCTTGGCGGTGATCTCCGCGCACTCCGTCAGGAAGGCAGCGGGCCGGTTCCGAAACGTCGTCCAGCTCATCCCGTTCACCGGGAACGGCGCATGCTCGTCGAGCTCGGTCTGGAGCTCGGTCGGGTAGGTGTACGAGCGGCTCGCCGGCAACACGCCTCCGGCGACCACCTTCCCCTTCCAGGCCGGGGTCGGGAAGGTGAGGGGGATGTTGATAGCCAGGCTCGTCTTGCCTGCAGCGGTCAGGTCGTCGAAGATGGTGCTGGCCTTGATCGACCGATAGGTGATGGGGAGGCGCTTGGAAGCTCCCGGTTTGTGCTCCAAGATGTCGAACACGCCATGTCCGGCGGGGTTCAATCCCGTCATGAAGGAGGGCCACGCGCACCAAGAATGGGACGGCACCGTAGAGAGGCAGTCCCCGTGGGCGCCTCTTTCTATGAGACCGGCGAGCACAGGAAGGTCACCCGCTTGGAGCATGGGGTCTAGGACCTTCCAGTCCACGCCGTCCCAACCGATGATCAGGACTCGGCTTTTCTTGGCGTCCAGCCGAGCCTGTCCGCTTTGCTCTGGCACGCCGGGGAGGTTAGCAGCCTGATGCGTACCCGCCTGATCCCCTTGGTGATGTTGGTCGCGGCAGCCGGGATGGTCGTGGCGATGGCCGGGCCCGCTCAGGCGAAGAGCTTCTCTCTCCCGTCGGCCTCGATCGATGTCCAGGTCGATAAGCATGGGGCCGTCCACGTCACCGAACGCCTGACGTATTCGTTCTCGGGAGACTTCTCCGGGGGCTACCGCGAGATCCCTCTCCGACCCGGTGAGGACATCATCGACATGTCCGTAGAAGAGAACGGGATCCCGTACTCACCGGGGGCGTCGGCCGAGCTCGGGAGCTCGGGCATCAAGGACACCTTCGGGACGACGCCGGTGGGCGGCGACCGATATCGGATCGTGTGGCACTACTCCGCTTTCAACGAAACCCGCACCTTCACGATCAAGTACACGCTCATAGGGCTGGCGATCGCCTACGACGATGTGGTCGACGTGAACCTTAAGGTTTGGGGCGACGAATGGGACGTCGGCCTAGATAACCTCGCCGCTCAGATGACATTGCCCGCGTCGGCCCCCGGTGACGTAAGGGTATGGGGACATCCGGCGGTCGTCGAAGGCTTCACGGAACTGCGCGACAACGGGGCGATCCTCCAGTCCGCATTCGTCCCCTCTCACACGTGGGTCGAGCTGCGCGTCGTCTTCCCACGTTCCCTGCTCAAAGATGCCTCAGGTGCACAGAACCGGCCCGGCGATGGCTTGCCGGCGATCCTGGCGGAGGAGAAGGCGTTCGCGCTCGATGCGGAGCGCCAACGTGAGCGTCTGGACCGATTGAAGCAGAGTCTCCCGTGGGTGATACCGCTCGGCGTCGCGCTCTCGGTGCTGCCTGCCGCGGGCATAGGGGGCTGGATCTGGGCCAAGCACGGTAAGGAACCCGAGGTGCCGGCGAGCCCCGCGCACATCTTCGAACCACCGGGTGAGGAGAAACCGGCGCTCGTCGCCGCGATGTTGGAGCCCTCGGGGAAACGAGCAACCGGAGATGCGTACGCCTCCACGTTGTTCGACCTCGTTCGTCGGGGACACATCGAGGCGCACCCCGTGATGAGCGTCAAGAAGACGTGGGCCGGGCTTCGCCAGGAAGACGTGAGCGACCTCGAGATGACGGTAGCGAACAAGCCCGGAGGTCTCGATCCCTTCGAGCAAACCGTTCTGGAGGGCATCACCCATGCGGCCGCGGGCAAGGATCGGTTCTTCCTGAGCCAGCTGCGAGACGAGATCAAGGGCGATCAGGTCTTCTACGCGGGCAACTTCCAGGAGTTCCGAACGCAGGTTCTAGAAGCCATAAAACAGAAGGGTTGGTGGATCTCGAGCGGCCTGAAGCCCGCAGCCTTGTCGTGCTTCCTCTCCTGGGCGTTGGCCATCGGTTCTTTCGTGATGGCGATCAATCGATTCGATCCTTCGGCGTTCTTCCCCTGGGCTTCTCTCGTGTGGGGAAGCCTCGCTGCGATCGCTCTCGTGAACGCGATCGGCTTGACGATCTTCTGCGCGGCACGGCGAGGGTGGGAGAAGAGGTCCATCGCCGCAGCTCACGCGGCGTCGAGCTGGACCGCGTTCCGCCGCTTCCTCAATGACTTCCAAGGTATGCAACAGGCAGTGCCCGGATCCATCCACATCTGGGAGCAGTTCCTCTGCTACGGGATCGCCTTCGGGATCGCCGATCGCGTGCTGGCCGCCGCTCAGATCTATGCACCTCCAGAACTGAACGCGAACAGCAGCGTCTTCTGGATCTCGAACTCGGGGCCCCTCGGTTCCGGCCATAGCTCATTCGCCATCGCCGACATCTCCCAGGCTGTCTCGACCGCGAGCGTTCCCTCGTCGAGCGGTGGTGGTGGTGGGTTCAGCGGAGGCGGTGGCGGAGGCGGTGGCGGAGGCGGTGGCGGGGCTTGGTAGCTAGGCCGAGCGGTAGAGACGATGCGCCCTGAGCGCCAGTTGAAGCTTGAGCTTGTTCTCGGGCTCGCGTAAGGAAAGACCCGTCAGCCGCTCCACCTGCTTGAGCCGGTAGGTCACCGTGTGGGGATGTGCGAACAAGGCCGCGCCTGCGAGCTTCACGCTCGCATCACGCTCGAAGTACTCCTCCAGCGTCCTTATCAATTCACCTTTGCGACGAGAGTCGTATTCCAGAACCGGCCCCAGGATCTGCTCCACGAAGCGCGTAACGAGAGTGGGTTCGAGCCTCAGGAACCTATAGAGGAGCAGATCCTCGAAATCGAAGATGCTGCCGTCGAGCTCGAGGGCGAGTCCTATCTCGAGCGCCTCGCGGGCCTCGAGATAGGCACGTCGTATGCCCTCGAGCCCCGGAGCAGGCCCACCCATCCCGAACCTCCACCCATCTCCCAACTCGACGGCCATCTTCTGAGCCGCAGCCGAAGGGTCGGCGAATGCTTCGACCGGGAGCAGCGCGATCGTCTGCTCTGCCTTCTGGAGGATGATCGGGTCCGACACCGCATCCGTCGTCACGGCGGTCGCAGCGGCAGCAACCGCAGCCTCCTTCCTGGGGTGTTCTCCCATGGGACCCAAGCCCACCAGTGCTACATAGCTGATCGAGAGGTCGTAGCCGAAAGCGTGCGCCCGGCTGATCAGATCTTCGGGAGAGCTGTCGCGGCCATGGAGCACGTCGGCGAGGAACTCGCGCCTGGCGCCTTCCTGCTCCCGCACGATCACCCTCTGGGCTTGCGCGTACGCGTCGGCGACCGTGGTGGAGATCTGATCCGTGTAGCGGAGCAACGACTCGGCGAGAGAGATCGCGGCCTCGAGCGCATCGCCTTCGTGCTTGCGGCACTCATCCGACAGGATGTCCCAGCAAACCCGCGACACGGTTCGGTAAGCATGGAGGACGTCGTCCAGGGGGATGCCCGCCTCGGCACGCTTGGCTCCCACACTCTCGATCGTCTCGAGTTCTTCCCTGCGGATATCGCGACCCTGACTCAGGACCCTTGCAAGGGCGCCGACGTTGCCTCGGACTGCCTCCACGACATCGGAGCGCGTCGGCTCGCCGGCTCTAACGTACGAAGGGACGGCTTCCCAGATCGCCGAGGCCGAACGCTCGACAACCTCGTCCAGTCGCTGGGTGAAGCGGTCGATGATCGCCCGCACGGCCGGGTCGGTCATGGGGCTTCAGTTACCCGGTTCAGCACCTTCGTGATCGCGGCGCGCGCCGACTCGGCCGCAGCCACATCTTTGGGCTCGTTCGGATCAACCGTGTCAGAGGGGTCGAGGGCCGCGACGATCGCGCCGGACGGCGCCTCGTGCACGACGATGTTACAAGGGAGATGGACCGCGATCTGAAGCTCGTTGTCGAGGCGGGACTCTGACATGGCGCCGTTCCAGACGCCGAGGAAGAGGTATTGCCGTGCGTCCCCGGCCCCCGTGGGCAGCAACCCACCGACGTTCATCTCAGACAGGATAGAGAAGCCTTCCCCCCTCAACGCGAGTCGCGTCCGGATAACGGCCTCGTCGTAGCCCTCGGGTATCTCGACGCTGTAGCCCTGCCCTTCCAAATTTCCTCCCTCGCGCGCCGGGGGTGGCGAGGCTATTACCGTACGCGAATGGTGATGCTCGCGATACCCAACGTGTCAGAGGGCCGCAACCAGGGCTTGTTCACCCGCATGGCAGCCTGCATCTCACCGAGCGATGCCCGTCTGCTCGATACACATTCCGACCCCGTCCACAACAGGACTGTCTTCACAGTGGCAGGGACACCCGAACAACTTTCGCTCTCGATGGTGGCGCTGGCCCGGGTCGCATCGGAGATCGACCTGAACCACCAGGTGGGCGTCCACCCGCGTCTTGGAGGGCTCGACGTTTGCCCATTCGTCCCATGGGCCGGCTCTTCGATGGAGCAAGCGGTTGAGTTGGCAAGGTCGGTGGGTCGCAAGATCACCGACCGTATCGACATCCCGGTGTTCCTTTATGGGGAAGCAGCCACCAGTGGGGCGCACCGAGATCTCCCCGAGATCCGGCGAGGGGGCCTTGCCGGATTGATCGAGCGCTCCGAGAGGGGGAGGCGTCCCGATCTCGGCCCCATCACCATCGACCCCGCCCGCGGTGTGGTTTGTGTCGGAGCGCGGTCGACGCTGATCGCCTTCAACGTATGGCTCGAGTGCGATGTCGCGCCTGCGAAAACGATCGCCGCTGAAGTTCGCAAGCTCCCCGCGGTAAGGGCACTTGGTCTGGCCATAGAGGGAGTTGTGTCTCAGGTTTCCATGAACCTCGTCGATCCTGACCAAACATCGATAGACGAAGCCTTCGATGCGGCGGAAAGG
>JBKJYP010000009.1:0-5154 GCA_046715695.1 Actinomycetota bacterium
GGTTCGCAGTGCCCGGATGGACGACCCCGCGATCAAGGCCCCCTACACGAAGATCCTCGCTTACTCGGGCGGGAACGACACCGTGATCGGCGCGCTCGAGGACGCTGGTGTCGTTCGTCTGGACGAGGACCATTCGGGCGGTGGGCTCGAACGGATCCCACGCGAGGGACTCAGTCTCGAGCACACCTTGTACGCGCACACGTCCCCGCTCCGCAAGCTTGGACGAGCGACGTATGGCGAACCTCCCGCTCCGGAGCTCGAGTTCGGCGAGCTCGAGGGCAAGGCCGAGAAGGCTTCGAAGATCCTCATCAGCTTCTCCGGGAGCCGCGGCGTCGAGTACACCTGGAGCGAGGACGAGGGCTGGTTGCGTTCGCAATCAGATGTTCCATTCATGACCGAGAGCGGCGGGCAGATCGCGGTCGATAACGTCTTGATCGAAGAGCACGAAGTGAACCTTTCGGACACAGTGGTCGATGTCGTAGGCACGCCGTCGCCCGAGATCGCGGATGTCACAGGTTCGGGGCGTGCGTTGTTGTTCCGCGATGGGCGCGTCATCAGAGGACGATGGAAACGCGAAGCCGCAGATGGGCCGGTGCTGTTCGAGACGAAGTCGGGAGACGCTATGGTGCTCGCTCCCGGTTCGACCTGGATCGAACTGGTTCCCAGCGATGTCGGTGAAGCGAAAGGGTCATTCTCCTTTGAGAGGTAAGAACTTGAAAGCGGTCGCGTTGACGGTCGCTCTGTTGATGTTCGTCGCGTGCAGCAGCGGCGGAGAAGAACCGAAGCCACAAGAAGAAGTCGCAGAGAGCTCGCCCACCCCAACCCCCGACCCAACCTGCCCCCTAACCGGCGCGGAACCGGGCAGCATCGATCTCGAGCGCGCCGCCGTTGCCGTGAAGATCGAGAACTCCCCGCAAGCGCGTCCTCAGAGTGGCTTGCAAGAGGCCGACGTCGTGTTCGAAGAGATCGTCGAGGGAGGGATCACGCGCTTCATGGCGATCTATCACTGCGGCGATTCGGAGCGCGCCGGACCTGTGCGCAGCGCACGCTTCGACGATCCCAAGATCGCATCTCCCTACACGAAGTTCCTGGCCTTCTCCGGGGCGAACGACATCGTCCTCGAGGAGCTCGACAAGAGAGAGATGTTCCAGGTCGATGAGGACACACCGGGCGGAGCCCTCTTCCGTGATCCGCCGGGGGTCCTCGAGGTCCACAACCTCTTCGCAGATACCACCATCCTGCGCGATGTCGAAGGAGCAGATGAGCTCGAGGGCCCGGCCCACCCGATCCGATTCGGCGACGTTCCCGAGGGTGCTGCGGATGCGAAACGTGTGAAGCTGAACTTCACCTCGTCGATCACCATCGAATACCGCTGGAAAGGTGATGCCTGGAAGCGGTGGGAGGACGACGAGCCCTTCGTCACGATCGAGGGGGATCAGATTGCTCCGGCGAATGTGCTGATCCAAGAGGTCCGGGTGGATAACTCCGAGTCGATCTTTGATGTCGCCGGCAACCCGTCACCCGACATCGACCTCGCGAGCCAGGGCCGGGCGTTCCTCTTCAGGGACGGCAAGGTCATCGAGGGCGCATGGACCGCCGACAAGGATGGGATCCCCGAGTTCGTCACGATCGACGGCGACCCGTTCGTATTCGCCACGGGGACCACATGGATCGAGCTCGTGCCCTCTGCCGAAGGCAACGTGAAGGGCAAGTTCAAGTTCAAGTGACAGTTATCCTGTCGATGTAGCCCGACCGCTCGCCGAGCCGACCGGTCTTGGATGCTGGATTACGACGGGAGTGAGACTTGAACGGCACCGAGAAAGAGACCGGAGGACTCCGGGTCAAGCGCGGCTTGGCCGAGATGCTCAAGGGCGGCGTCATCATGGACGTCACCAACGCCGAGCAGGCCAAGATCGCCGAGGAGGCCGGTGCGGTCGCGGTCATGGCCCTCGAACGTGTCCCTGCCGACATCCGGGCCGAGGGCGGCGTCGCTCGCATGTCCGACCCCGAGAGGATCTCCGAGATCATGGAGACGGTTTCGATACCCGTCATGGCGAAATGCCGGATCGGGCACTTCGCGGAGGCTCAGGTCCTTCAGTCGCTCGGGGTGGACTACATCGACGAGTCCGAAGTACTTACGCCTGCCGATGAGGCTCATCACGTCGACAAGTGGAACTTCGATGTCCCGTTCGTGTGCGGTGCGACAGAGCTGGGCGAGGCACTACGGAGGATCGCGGAGGGCGCCGCGATGATCCGCTCGAAGGGCGAAGCCGGCACAGGCAACGTGGTCGAAGCCGTAAGACACATGCGTTCGATCAACTCCGGACTCAAGCGACTCGCCGTCACCGGCAAGGATGAGCTGATGGCCGCGGCGAAGGAGCTGCGGGCACCGTTCGAACTCGTTCGCGAGGTTGCCGAGACCGGCAAGCTCCCAGTCGTCCTTTTCACGGCTGGTGGCATCGCCACACCTGCGGATGCCGCGCTCATGATGCAACTTGGCGCAGAAGGCGTCTTCGTGGGTTCGGGCATCTTCAAATCCGGCGACCCCGCCGTTCGCGCTCGCGCGATCGTCGAAGCAACGACCAACTTCCGTGAGCCCGAGATCGTTGCCAAGGTGTCGCGCGGCTTAGGCGAGGCGATGGTCGGCCTCAACATCCCCGAGATCCCCGAGTCGGAGCGGCTGTCGCGCCGCGGTTGGTGATCTCTTATCAAGGTTGGTGTACTCGCTCTTCAAGGTGATGTTCGGGAACATCTGCGAGCTCTCGAACGTGCGGGCGCAACGGCGACCGAAGTCACGCACGCGGCCGATGTGGACGGGATCGATGGGATCGTGCTGCCCGGTGGTGAGTCGACGACGATCGGCAAGCTGCTGGCCCCCGAGCTGCTCGAACCCCTTCGCACGCGCATCTCTGAAGGTTTGCCCGCATACGGCACCTGCGCGGGTCTGATCCTCCTGGCCGATCGCGTCACGGGTGAGCACGAGGCACCGATCCGCATCGGCGGTCTCGACGTGACCGTTCGTCGCAATGGATACGGCCGGCAGAGCGACTCGTTCGAAGCTGATCTGTCGCTGAAGGGTCTCGACGAGCCTTTCCGCGGAGTATTCATCCGCGCTCCGGTCATCGAAGGGATGGGTGAGGGGGTCGAGGTCATCGCAGAGCACGACGACGTTCCCGTTCTGGTGCGAGAGGGCAATCTGTTGGGTTCCAGCTTCCATCCGGAGATGACGGCCGACGATAGGGTTCATCGCATGTTCGTGGACCAGATCGGAGCTATATAGATGTCGGGCCATTCGAAGTGGTCGACGATCAAACGCAAGAAGGGCGCGGCTGATGCTCAGCGCGCCAAGATCTGGGGCAAGCTGCTCCGCTTCGTGGAGGTCGCGGCACGTGATGGAGGAGGCAACATCGACGGCAACCCGACGCTGGCGACCGCCGTCGCGAAGGCTCGAGAAGCACAGTGTCCGAACGACAACATCCAGCGTGCCATCAAGCGAGGAACCGGTGAGCTGCAGGGCGAGGCTTACGAGGAGACTTCATACGAGGGATATGGGCCGGGTGGGGTAGCCGTCCTCGTGAGTTGCCTGACGAACAATCGCAACCGAACGGCACAAGATGTGCGAGCCGCATTCAACAGCTCTGGCGGCAAGTTGGCCGAGCCCGGCGCGGTCGCGTGGATGTTCGAGCCCAAGGGAGTGGTCGTCGTCTCCCGGTCGGGGGCCGAGGAGGATGAGGTCTTCATGGTTGCTGCGGACGCGGGGGCCGAAGACGTCTCGGGGTCGGAAGATTCTTTCGAGATCACGACTCCCACCGAAGCATTGAAGGCCGTACGTGAGGCGCTCGAAGCGGCGGGCTTCGCGGTCGAGTCGGCCGACCTCACCCAGATGCCGAAGACGACGATCGCCGTCGAAGGCTCCGATGCGCGCAAGCTCCTCTCTTTGATCGATTCACTGGAAGAGCTCGACGACGTGCAGGACGTGTACGCGAACTTCGACATCTCCGATGATGTCCTCGCAGCCATCGCCTGACCTCCTGCAATAAGTGAAGAGGACCCGGGCAAGCTCGGTTATGGCGATCTGAGGCGACCCGGAGCCGATCTTTCTCCGTCCTGAGGGCGGCCCTGGCTCGGCTACCCTTGCGCTCCGACACAACGTTGAGAGGGGCGGAAAATGAGACTGAGGACGCGCGCTGCTTCGCGCACGACCGGGAGCATCCTGGTAGCCGCATCGATCACCGCCTTGCTCGTTTTTGGAGCGATGACGACCGGCCAGGCGTCACCCCGGCAGAGCACTACCGTGGACAACGATTGGCTCGGATGGCTCAATCACTATCGCGGCCTCGCCAACCTTCCGCCGGTCGTCGAGGAGCCGGCCTTGAGCGACGGCGCAATGAAGCATGCCCGCTACATGAAAGAGACCGGTCAGTTCGGTCACTACGAGGACCCTGCTTCCCCCTGGTACACACCGGAGGGCGCTGCGGCAGGCGCCAACGGGTTGCTTGGCGGAGGCACGGACCCGAACTGGCGGACATTCATGGGCAACTACTCCTCGATGATGTTCCATGGCTTGAACCTGCTGGATCCCCATGTGACGCGAGTTGGGTTCGGGGTGTACCAGGATCGGTCCACTCTGACGCTGAGGTACCCCGAAGGCAATTGGTGGGAGTACTACCCAAACCTTCCCGAGCCCATCAAGTGGCCCGACGCCGGGAAGTCGGTCGAACTGCCGACGCTCGTTGGAGAGGCCGATCAATCGACGATCAAATGTCCGGCCCAACACGGCGTGAACGGACTCCCGATCAAGCTGTTCTACCGGCAGACCCCGGAGATATCAGCCGTCTCGTTGTCGTCCGGCGGGCAACACCTCGGACTCTGTTGGTTCGATCAAACGAACTACCGGCATCAGACACCTCAATCGCAAGAGCTCGGTCTGGCGATCCTGTCCGGCGGAGGGCTCGTCATCGTTCCCGATCAAGCCCTGAGCGCGGGCAAGACGTACGACGTCTCGATAACGAATCGCGGGCAGACCACATCATGGTCCTTTAACGTTGTCTCGAGGGCCGCCGTCCCTACGCCTTCGTTCACGACACCCGCGCCGAGCCCAACCCCGACCCCGACCCCGAGCCCGACCCCCAGCTCCTCCTTGTCTCCTAGTAC
>JBKJYP010000010.1:0-5152 GCA_046715695.1 Actinomycetota bacterium
CCTATGCCGGGGTGTGCGCCGCGGTCTTCCCGCTTGCGATCGGCGTTGTGTGGACTGCCGCGACCCGGCGGCGAAAGTGGTTCGCACGGATAGCGGCGGCGGCTTGCCTATACGGAGCGGGCTTCTCGCTCGCCCGTGGCTCCTGGGTCGCCCTCGCTATCGGTTGCCTCTACATGTTCCTGCACCACCGCATCGGATGGCGACGTGTCCTGTCGGTTCTCGCATCTCTCATCGCTGCAGCCTTGATGCTGTCTGCCTTCTTTTTGATCCGCTACGGCGTCGACCCATTGCGCGGGCGCGCGGGGGGAGGATCGTCCGTCTCAACGAGATTCGACCTGTACGACGACACGCTGGGCAGCCTCAGGGGTGTGTATCTGCTGCTCGGCTACGGCACGGAGCAACCGCGCACAGAGTCGGGAACCGTGAAGGAGGGCAACCGCTACGTCCCTCGCGCGGGAACCCACTCGACATATCTCAACTACCTGTTCCGAACCGGCGTCCCGGGCGCGCTCGCGATCATGTTCCTGTACGGCATAGCGATCCTTAGCCAGCACGCACGTGCCAGAAACGCGGAAGGTGAAGAGCAGCTCTGGGCCGTTGCCGGTGCAACGGCAGCTGTGATCGCGGCTGCGCATGGGGTCATCCTCAGCCTCTACGTTGAACCCACCTACACCTTGACCGTGATGATCGTGATGGGTCTGGCCCTCACCGCCGCGCGGCCGGGAGGACCGCCGCTTCTGCCATGGCGCAAAAAGTGACCGGTCGGCTGGGCGAGCGGTCGGAGTGAGTGCCGACGAGCTGAACCGCTCCGATCTGCGCACCGTCGCCAAGGGCGGGGCCGTGCAGATCATCGGCCAGATATCTCAGCGCCTGCTGTCGTTCGCCTTCTTCCTGGTCGGATTCAACCTTCTCGGGAAGGCCGGTTATGGGCTCTATCGGCAGGTGAGCCAGGTGTTGTCCATCGCTTCGCAAGTAGGGCTCGCCGGCCTGAACTACGCATCTATGCGATTCATCACCCGGGCTCGGGCTGCGAAGACCCCGGGCGGGGTGAAGGGTGCGGCCCGGGTAGGTATCACCGGCAGCGCGCTCGCCTCCGCTGTCGTGACGATCGCGATCGTCCTGCTCGCGGACCCGATCGCGAGAGGTTTCGCCGACAAGCCCTCGGACGCGCCGGACATCGCCCGTCTCCTGAGGTTGGGCGTGGCCTATGTACCGCTGTTCGCGCTGATGCAGGTCTTGCGTTACTGCACGCAGGCCTACAAGACGATGGTCCCTTCCGTGATCGCAGGCAACATCATCCAGCCGGCGGTTCGCTTCCTGCTCGGCGTCTCATTGCTCGCGACGGGCTTCGGTGTCGCCGGCGCCATCTCTTCGATGGTCATCAGCCTCGCGGTCGGTGCGATCGCTGCGGCTTGGTACTTCTCGAAGATCCTTACCGAGGAAGAGCGCAAGGCCACCCCGGCCTACCAGGTCGGGCCCATGATCCGTTTCGCTTTGCCTCAGGCGGGAGCGTCTCTCCTGGGGATCCAGACCCTCGGGCTGCCGATCATCCTTCTCGGGATCTACGGGACCAACGCGGAGGTGGGGTTGTTCGCGGCGGCGCTCTCTCTGCAGGGACCGGGCACCGTTTTCCTCGGGGGGATCGTGAACATCTGGGCCCCCGTGGTCTCGGACCTTCACGAGAAAGGAGAGATCGCCCGGCTCGGCGCTCTCTACAAGACGATCAACCGATGGATCGCGACGTTCTCGTTCCCTTACTTCGCCGTCCTGATACTGCAGCCGGACCTGTTCCTCCGCTTCGCCGGGCCGGAGGCCTTGGGGGCCGGAACGATCGCGGCGATCCTCGCCGTCGGCAACTTCTTCTACACGGGGACGGGCCCCACCGGATATGTGATCTCGATGACCGGACGCCCCGTCATCAACTTCGTCAACTCGATCATCAGCGTCGCCCTCTACGTCTTGATAGGCATCTGGGTCGTGCCTCGCCACGGGATCGTCGGGATGGCGTGTGTCCACGCAGCACTCACGTCGGTTGTCAACATCGTTCGAGTGGTAGAGGCCAAGCTCATCGTCGGCATCCAGCCGTTCGGCCGCTCGTTCTTCAAGCCGGTGCTCGCGACGGCAGCCGGATCCATCGTGGTGGCCGTGATAGCCGTGCTCACCCCATCGAACCTATGGACGGACATCTTCTCTGTTGTCGTCGGAGCTTTCGCTTACCTCGCCGTGTTGAAGGTGCTTGGCATCGATGAAGAAGAGCGGTACGTCCTCGACCGGATCCGCAAGCGAGCCCTGAAGGGACGAAAGAAGGGCCCCGCCATCCCCGACGCGCGGGGGGACGATTGAGTTCCAAAAGAGAGGTCCGCAAGAGCCTGCGCACCAACTTCTCTCCCGGCCCCCGGGATTATCTGAATCGCGTCCTGCTTCTGGGCCGCAAGGGCCTTCACCTGCCGTCGCTCGTTCTGGGCGGCCGCTTATCGCAACCCGTGTTCATCATCGGCGCACCGCGCTCGGGCACCTCCCTGCTCTATTCCATCCTTCGATCGTCGTCGCGTCTGGCGCACTGGCCCGGCGAGGCCCACGAGGTGTGGGAGGCGGACTTCCACCCGGCCCTCACCGGATGGCACTCGAATGCGCTGGGCCGGGATGATGCTCGGGGCCCCGAGGCAGAGCGCATCAAACGGGAGTTCCTCCTCGTCGCCGGCACGCGCAAGCACCTGATCGACAAGACACCACGCAATGCCTTACGCGTCTCGTTCATCGACGAGCTATTCCCCGATGCGCGCTTCGTTTTCCTCACGCGGGACGGGCGGGAGAACATCAATTCCTTGATCAATGCGTGGCGGACGAAGGTCTACCGGACCTACCTGCTCCCCGAACACCACTCGATCCCCGGCGTGCAGCCTGAATGGTGGAAGTTCACTCTGTACCCGGGCTGGTTGCAGGACACGGAAGGGCCCCTCGAGGTGGTGTGTGCCAGGCAATGGCATCTCTCCTACGACTCGGCTCTCTTGGCCGCGCCGGAAGGCGAAAGGTGGATCACGATCCGCTACGAGGACCTCGTTGCGGATGCCGTTGGTGAAGTCGGGCGCGTCGCTGCCGCCCTCGGCCTGCCCTTCGAGGACGAGATGAGGGCCAAGGCCGCCTCGGTGTCAACGACCCCCATCAACGCCGTCACCCCGCCGGAGCCGGGTAAGTGGCGACGCGAGAACCCAAGGGAGATCGAGGCGATACTCCCTCTGATCGCACCGACGATGGGAAGGCTCGGGTACGACATTGAAGACTGAGACCGTCCGGTTCTCCACCGGCTCCACGCGCGTCACCGACATCACGGCCGACCTCGATCGTTTCATCCAAGGATGTGACGGCGACGGGATCGTCCACGTCTTCTGCCCCCACGCGACCGCCGGGTTGGCTCTCATCGAGACGGGCTCCGGTTCCGAGCCCGACCTCGAAGAGGCCATCGACCGGCTGTTGCCTCGGGACGACATCTACAAGCATCGCCATGGCTCGAAAGGCCACGGCGCCGATCACTTGCTCCCCGCGTTCATAGCGCCCTCCGCAACGATCCCGGTGGTCGACGGCCGAGCCGCGCTGGGCACCTGGCAGAGCCTCGTCCTAGTCGACCCCAACGTCGACAACCCACAGAGAACGATCCGCTTCTCGTTCCTCCCCGGCTGAGCTGCCGAGTTGATCAGAACGCGCCATATTGGCGCGCTCTGATCAAGTCGGCGATAGGCGGCCTATGGGGAGGCCTCGGCGGCCCAGGCTCCCGATCAGCTTGGCCCCGAGACCGGGGGACTCGAATCGCCTCTCGTAGCCGAGTCGGGTGAGGGTGGCGCCGGCGATGGACTCGAAGGCTTCGACGTCGCGGGGAGCCATGCTGTCCTTCCACGAATGAGCCTTCTTGCTCGGGGGCCGGGTGACGTTCGGGTTGTACTTGGAGGCGCGAGGAAGCGTCGCGTCGCGGGCGCGCTCGGTGTGGTCGAGCATCCCCGGGTCGAACTCGACCTCGACGAAACGGCAGAGCTCCTTGATCGTTCCGGCTGCATCGTCGACGAGGTCTTCGTAGCGGATCTCGATGTAACGGCCTGCCCCCAGCGGCCGGCCTGCCTCGATGCCGGCCTCGACCCGTCGCGCCCACAGGTCTGCGGCGGCGCCGATGGTCTTGGGCCCGAACGGGACGTGCGCATACGACAGTGCGACATCGCGCCCGTCGCGAACGAGGTGGATGAAGCGACCGTCCGGGAAGAGCCGGGCCAACAGTTCGATCTGCTCGATGTAACGAGGGGTCTTGTCCCCCCATCTCTTCTTCCCATGGGTTCGGGCGTAGGCCCGGAAGGCAGCCGCGATCGCGTCGGCATAGGCGAGGCGTAGCGCGTCGTCGAGTTCCTCGGTCAAGGCCTCGATAGGGAGATCCCACTCGTGCCAGCGCGGATGCGCGCCTAGCGACCGGAGGAACGCGTTCTTATCGACCTCGTCCTCGCCTTTGTAGAGCTCGGTGATGAAGCGTGACTCGGGCGGCACCGCGATCTCTGAGTGAGCGTTGAACATCAGTCGCAGCAACGTGGTCCCGGAACGGGCAGAGCCGACGATGAAGAATGGAGGCCCGGTTCCGCTCATCTCCTAGAGGTAGCCGAGATCACGGAGGTGTTGCTCGACGACGGCTTCTTCCGCGTCCGTCATGCCGGAGTCGGCGACGCGGGTCGTCGAATCGACTTGAGCGATGAACTCCTGGAGCGAATGCGCGACCTCGGGGAACCGACTCGAGACGTCGTGCTTCTCGTCGGGCCCCCCATCGCCCGTCAGCCGGTACAGGGAAGGTTTGGAATCTCCCCGACGAAGGAGCTTGAAATCGGGGGTCCGTGCGCCCGCTATCCGCGCCCCTTCCAACTTCACGCCCACGGCTTCCATATATGCGGGACGTTCGGGGAGCGACCCTCCACTCATCAGGGGACGCAAGCTCCGGCCGTCGATGTCGGTAGGTACCTCGAGTCCGCAGATCTCGGCAAGGGTGGGGAACAGGTCGACGTGACTGACCTGGTCGTCGACGCTGGCGGCCGGGACCCCGGGACCGGAGATGATCAGTGGGACGCGTACCAGGTGCTCGAATAGAGCAAACCCGTGTCCGACCGCCATCTGCGCGAAGCGGCGA
>JBKJYP010000011.1:0-2534 GCA_046715695.1 Actinomycetota bacterium
GTGCGATCGAGGACCAGCTCGGCGAGGTCGTCGACAAGCACATCGTGCGGCTCGAGGAGCCGATCCGCCAGATCGGTACCCACCGGGTGCAGGTCCATCTGCACGAGGGAGTCAATGCGGCCGTGGCCGTCGAGGTCATCGCACACGAAGAGGAAGAAGCTCCGGCGCAGGCCTAGGCCCTGCGCGCGGGGGCTTAGCCCCCGCTTTTCTTTCCCACTTCCACCGTCTGTCCACAGGGGTTTACGTGCCCTGACCTGCTGATATGGCCCTCCGTCCCCAGAACGCCTGTCCCACTTCCAATGCACACACGCCTGCCTAGAAGCTGATTCCTCCAGGTTCTTGACACTGGGCCCAAATACAATCGAACAAGTGTTCGCATACGTGGGGAGCTAGGGGTGGCGCAGAGGGCACAGGTAGAGGCGATCCGGCCCAACCGGATCCCACCGCACAACCTCGATGCCGAGCAATCGGTGCTGGGGGCGATGCTCGAGTCCCGAGAGGCCATCGCCAACGTCATCGAGATCGTGAAGGCCGACGACTTCTACAAGCCGGCCCATGTCGAGATCTACGAGTGCATCACCGCCCTGTGGCAACGCGGCGAGAGCCCGGACGCGATCACGGTAGCGGACGAGCTGACCCGTCGAGGCACTCTTGAGAACGTCGGCGGCAAGCCCTATATCCACGGTTTGCTAGAGGCCTACCCAACGGCTGCTGCCGCCGGTCATTACGCTCAGATCGTCGAGGAGCTCTCTCTCCTCCGCAAGCTCATCGATGCCGGCAACAAGGTCCAGGAGATCGGCTTCTCGTTGCCCGAGGACGTAGAGGCTGCGGTCGACCAAGCCGAAGAGATCATCTACGACGTTTCCGAGCGGCGACTCCGCGACGAGACCCTGCCGATCCGCGAATTGCTCGTCGACAACATGGACGTTCTCGAGAAGCTCTACGAGCGCGGCGAGAACATCACGGGCATCGCATCGGGCTTCCCGGACCTAGACGAGATGACGGCCGGTTTCCAGCCGGACAATCTGATCATCATCGCTGCGAGACCTTCGATGGGAAAGTGCGAAAGTGGTTCAACGCCGATCGTTGATCCTCTTACTGGCGAGCGATTAACAATCGAACAGTTCGTGCTGGAACGCAGGCGCCAGGTCCTGTCAATCGACAAAGGCGGCGCCGTCAGAGCCCATCCAGTCGCTGATTGGATCCCGAATGGGAAGAAGTTTTGCTACCGGCTGACAACCCGGACAGGTCGCTTTAATGAGGCGACCGATAACCACCCATTCCTAACCGTCAATGGATGGGTGCCCTTATCTGATTTGACACCTGGCAACAAAATCGCGGTGCCCGCTCGAGTAGGTGTCTTTGGCAATTCGAGCGAATGGTCAAACAGCCGTGTTCGCTTGCTTGCTTACTTGATTGCCGAAGGCGGTCTCACGAGTAGCCAAGTCTCTTTCACAAATCTGGATCCAGTTTTGATTCGTGACTTTAGTGAGTCAGCTATTGAGGTTTTTCCGATGTCCGAGATCGTCAATCGACGTTTCGCCTACTTCGTGAAGAAACGCAAAGGAGCAGGGTTCCGAAATCCGCTCAATACCTGGCTTCGGGAGCTTGGGCTCATGGGTCATTCGGCTCTCACCAAATTCTTCCCGGCGGATGTTTGGAAGTTCGACAAGCCTCGGTTGGCTGAGTTCCTCAAGATCCTGTTCAGTTGCGACGGGACCATCTACTCGATGTCTGGGTATCCGCGGATCGAATTCACTGTTGCCTCGGAGCAGCTCGCTCGGGATGTCCAGCACGCCCTCCTTCGCTTCGGGATCATCGCCAAGCTCTGGCATAAGACCGAGAAATCGTGGCGGGTGGAGATCACCCAGCCGGAATCGGTCGAGACCTACCAGAACGAGATCGGCTGGCTCGGTGAGAAGGAAGAACGTATCTATATCGACTACTCGAAGCCGCGTCGCTCGAACAACGGCCATGTGCCCAAGGAAGTTTGGCCGATGGTCAAGAAGGCGGCTGCTGCCAAAGAGATGTCGCTGGCTGAGCTTTCCCGCCGAGCCGGCGAGAAGATGTGGTCCAACCCCCACACCACCCGGAGCCTGCCGCGCCATCGGCTTGCGCTCTACGCGGAGATCCTGGATAGCGACGATCTTCGCTGGTTGGCAAGCCCGGATCTCTATTGGGACGAGATCGTGTCCATCGAGCCTGTCGGTGAGCAAGAGGTCTACGACCTGACCGTGCCCGACGCCCACAATTTCGTTGCTTCGGACATCTGCGTGCACAACAGCTCACTTCTCAACGACTTCGCGTTGCATGCAGCCGCGAAGGCGAATGTTCCTGCCGTCATATTCAGCCTCGAGATGTCGCGCCAGGAGCTCGTGTCTCGGTTCCTCGCATCCGACGCGCGCGTCGATTCTCAACGCATGCGCCGAGGTTCGTTGCAGGAGCAGGACTGGGGAAAGCTCTCGGCTGCCGTAGGACGCTTGGCTGAGGCTCCGATCTTCATCGACGACTCGGCGAACATCACGCTCATGGAG
>JBKJYP010000012.1:0-4041 GCA_046715695.1 Actinomycetota bacterium
TCTGTGACCTCGTCGAAAGGCATCGAGAAGTGCTGCATGAGCCCCGGCAGGTCGGAGAACCGGATATCTACGAACTGAGCATCGTTCTGTTGTCCCAGTTTTAGGACTTCTCCTGGGGTAGTTGCCAACTGCATCCCTCCTCGGACGTCGCGTCAAAACACACATGGGCATTGGTCTGGGGTCACCCTAGCGGGATGCGGTTTCTCTTTGGTTTCTGCGGTGTTACGAGTGCGTTACGGGATGTCCACAGAAACGCGTATCAAGCGAGGTGATCGGTCAGCCTCTCGGCTTCTTCGTCGTATGCCCGGCGCAGTCCATCGACGACCCAGCCTTCGACCCGTGAGCCATATAGAGGGACTTTCACCTTCACCACACCAGTGACCCGGCGCATGGTGCCAGATCCTTTGGGTAGGAGCTCGATCGTTCCTGAGGCGGAGAGCAGATCCCGGGCGATCTCAGGCTCTACATGCCAACGCCACTCGAGACTGTCGGGGTGCCACACTGAGACTTCGACCCATGCCGGATCGCCGCTGCCCACGAACGCCCGGGCCTTGCCGAGGTCGACCCCCAACACACATCGGGTGCGGCGGACAACACGCTCGCCGTCCATCTCCTGTGAGATGACGGTGCGATCCGACAAGGCCTCGAGATCCTTGAGAGACTCCTGGAAGCCTTCATCGAGCAGGGCTTCCGCTACCGCCTCAGGCGCGGCGGAGAACTCGTGCTCGAAAGAGAAATCCACCTACGGCTGAGAGTCTGCTGTGCTCAGCCGCCACGCGGCCCGGGTGGCGCCTTCCACATGTCGCCTCCGCCGCCCCTTCTCCGGCGACGGGCCTGAGCCTCCTCGGGCTTCTCTTCCTTAACGGCATCTGCTTCTTTGCCCCCCAGCGGATCGGCGGGCGGGGCCGGTGGGGTGGACGCTGATGGGACAACCGGGATCTCCGCGGTGGTGTCGCCTGCCTCTCCTTCCTTGGGCTTGGCCGGTGCCGGCTTCTTGGCCGGAGACTTAGCCGTCGTCTTCTTGGCCGTCGTCTTCTTCTGGGCGGCCGGTTTCGCGGCCGGTTTCGCGGCCGGTTTCGCGGCCGGCTTCTCTGCGGGTTCCGGTTTCTTCGGAGGTTCCGGTTTCTTCGGAGGTTCCGGTTTCTTCATGGCCGGTGCCGGCTTCTCGGCCGCGGGCTTCGGAACCGCGTGGCGGGGGGCCGGGGTGGTTGCGGGAGACGACGGTCCGAGGATGTCGCTGGGCCGCGGTCCTCCGCCCCCGGCCGGCTGCGGGCGCGTAGGAGCGGGCGGGCGCCCTCCTCTCCCGCTGGCGGGAGAGGGGACCGGTGCGGTCGGTTTCGTCGGTGGAGGTGGCGTCACGGGTGCAGCCGGCACGGCTGGGGGATCGGCCGGAGGGGTCTTGGGCAGAGGGGTCTTAGGTGGAGTCACGGGGGCATCCGAAGCCGGACCTCGATCCCGGCCGGCCGGAGCGGGCTGAGGCCGATCCGTCCTGGGTCGATCCGCTCCTTGCCCCGGTCGCTGACGCTCGCGTTTGATGTCTTCGAGCACCGCCGGCGAAGTCTGCCTCTCCTTCTTGTCCCGCTTGTCCTTCACGGGCTTGTCCCTCGAGGGCTTCTCACGCAGAGGCTCCGGCTTGGCGCGCTCACGTTTGGGGGGCTGAGGACTTCCTCCAGCGGTGACGGGAGAAGGTCCCGAACGACGCAGCAGCAGCCATGCGATAACGCCGATCAGTCCAAGAGCGAGAAGGCCCCAGCCGATCGGGTTCGTGCTGCTCTCATCGTCGTCGGAGGTTTCCTCCATCGCTACGCCCGGAGTGTGAGACATGTCCTCCGTCGGAGGTTCGGAGGTCTCCACGGGCTCAGGGGTCGGTGTTTCCTCGATGACTGCTACTTCCTCCGGGACGGGAGGCGACGATGCGAAGGTGAAGGCGGCATCCCAGGTGTGCCGGCAGCCATTCTCGAGATCGATGAATGTGTATTCGGCGACCATCTGGGAGCCGTCCACCGACCCCTCATAGACCTCACGGCTACTTCGGATGTAGATATCGCCATCCGAGTTGAGGGTGCCGTCGGCCTCGTCTTTCGTAGAGGGCTGGAAGATATGGACGGAGATGACGCCTTCCCCGCTGTCGTCACCGAACGTGAATAGATAATCGTCGGTGTAGTGCGGCCCGTACTGGCAGGTCCCACGCCCGTTGGTGAACCGGCCTTTGGCCTCGATCTCGCCGGCTCCCTGTCCCAGGGCGGGCGCCGCCGACCAAAGCAAGCCGAGCACCATGAGAACAGCGCCGAGCGGCCCGAACGATCTGTGCTTGTTCAATCAAGTCTCCCTATACCTCGGGGGCAGCCGTATGTGGCTTGCCTAAGTCTTCTATAGCATCGCCGAGCGTGGAACAGGTGCTTCTTATCGTCAATGCCCGAGCGGGGTCGGTCTCACCCCGAACCAAAGAGGTGATCGTCAAGGCATTATCGGCCGATTTCAAGCTGGAGGTGGCCGACACAGCCGCCCGCGATCATGCCACCGAGCTCGGCCGCGATGCGGTCGACCGGGGCTTCGACGCGGTCCTTGCCTTCGGGGGGGATGGGACCATCAACGAGGCGGCCCAGGCGCTCGTCGGGACCGAAGTGGCGCTGGGCGTCCTCCCGGGTGGCTCGACGAACGTTCTTGCTCGATCCCTCGGTGTGCCGATGGACCCGGTAGAGGCCACCGCATACGTCGCCTCCCGGATCCGATCCGGCTCCATCCGACGCATCAATGTGGGCCGGGTGAACTCTAGATATTTCCTCTTCTCGACGGGGATGGGCCTTGATGCCGAGGTCGTCCGAAGGGTGGAGGCCGATCCGGAGGGCAAGAAGATGAACCATGACTGGCTGTTCCTCCGGCACGCCATCGCCGCGGCATTCACGCGCTACCGGGGCGTCCCTCCACACATCACGATCAGCGTGGACGGTAAGGACCCGGTCAAAGGCGTCCTGGCGATCGTCTGCAACGGCCGGCCGTTCACGTACTTCAAGAAATGGCCCGTCGACGTATGCCCGGAAGCAAGCCTCGATGAAGGCCTCGACATCTTGTCCCTCCGTCATGTTCGTGCGGGGACGATCCCGAGGATCGCATGGGGACTGCTGGTCTCGCGTGGTCACGTCAACTGGCGGATCAGCTCCTATACGCACGACGCGAGCCGGGTGAAGCTGTCGGCGGACGAGCCCCTTCCCGTGCAGGTCGACGGCGACTACATCGGCGAGATGACCGAGGCCGAGATCGAGCTAGTGCCGAACAGCTTGGGACTTTTGGTTTGAATAGCCGGGTAACCTAGCGATCCTTATGGCATTCCCCAACGAACAGCAGATCTCAGAAGTCCTGGGCCAGATCCAGGATCCAGAGCTGCACCGCGGTCTCAACGACCTCAAGATGGTGCGAGGCATCGTGATCCAAGGCAGCAAGGTCGATGTGACGATCGCGCTGACGATCGCCGGCTGCCCACTTAAGTCCTTCTTCACCACGGTTATCCCGGCCAAGTTGCAGGAGACCTTCCCCGAGATCACCGAGGTCCATGTCGAGCTGACCGCGATGACAGACGAGGAGCGCGCTGCTGTGATCGGCGGTGTGCGTCAGACGGCCCCGGCCCCATTCGCTCGCTCAGACTCTTCCACGCAGGTGATAGCGGTGGGTTCGGGCAAGGGCGGCGTCGGCAAATCAACCACCACCGTCAACCTGGCTGCGTCGCTGTCCAAGCTCGGGCACACCGTCGGGTTGCTCGATGCGGACGTGTGGGGTTTCTCGATCCCGAGGATGCTCGGCGTCCACGAACGGCCGACGGTGATCGACGACATGATCATGCCGCCCGAGATCTTCGGAGTGAAGGTCGTCTCCATCGGTCTGTTCACGACGGAAGAGAACCCGGTCGTTTGGCGGGGTCCGATGTTGCACAAGGCGCTTCAGCAGTTCCTCACCGATGTGCATTGGGACGAGCCCGATTACTTGCTCGTCGACCTGCCTCCCGGAACCGGCGACGTCTCGATCTCGATCGCGCAGTTCCTCCCG
>JBKJYP010000013.1:0-3131 GCA_046715695.1 Actinomycetota bacterium
GCACCCGACGTGGACGCGATCCAGGTCCGGCGCCGGATCGGGATGGTCTTCCAGAAGCCCAACCCGTTCCCGAAGTCTATCTACGACAACATCGCGTTCGGGCCGAAGATCTCCGGCTTCAAAGGCGACATGGACGAGCTCGTGGAGAGGTCGCTGAGCGAGGCTGCCTTGTGGGACGAAGTCAAAGATCGCCTCAAGGAGTCGGCGATGTCCCTTTCCGGCGGACAGCAGCAGCGTCTCTGCATCGCGCGCTGCATCGCGGTGCATCCCGATGTGATCTTGATGGACGAGCCATGCTCGGCCCTCGATCCCATCGCCACCGGCCGGATCGAGGACCTGATGGCGACGCTCAAGGACGACTACACCATCGTGATCGTCACTCACAACATGCAGCAGGCCGCTCGGGTCAGCGACATGACGGCCTTCTTCACCTCTGAGGTGCATGAGGAACAGGATCGCCGGACCGGGGTGCTCGTCGAGTACGACAAGACAGAACAGATGTTCACGAACCCCAGCGACAAACGGACCGAGAACTACGTCACCGGGCGTTTCGGATAGGCGCCATGCTCCGATCGGTCTTCTCCGCGGAACTGGAGCAGCTTCGGCTCCAGGTCGAGCTGATGGCGCTCAAGGTGGACCAGGCTCTCGCCCAATCCACCCTCGTTCTCGAGACGGGCGACCTCGAGTTGGCCGACGAAGTCATCGCCGGCGACGACGCGATCGATCAGATGCTCGTGTCACTGACCGAGCGTTGCTACGACCTCCTGTGCCGCCAGGCCCCCGTAGCCTCCGACCTCCGGCTTGTGGTCTCGGTGCTCAGGATCCTCGGAGATCTCGAGCGAACCGGCGACCTGTGTTTGCGGATCGTGAACCTCGGGGCCTATCAGCCGTTGATCGCCTCGAACTCCGCGACGTTCGACATCCTGCTGGCCATGGCCAGAGACGCACGCAATCTGTTCCAGAAAGCGCATCAAGCCTGGTCGACCCAGGACCTCTCGCTCGCTCGCTCGCTCGAGTCTCGTGACGACGCCATGGACGTCTATTACAGGGAGCTGATGCAAGAGGTCCTGGCCCTCGAGGGGCCCGACGCTGTCCCGCTCGCCATCCAAACCCTTGCCGTCGGCCGGGCCCTCGAACGCATCGCCGACCACTCGGTCATGATCGGCGAGCGCCTCTATTACATGCTCACAGGCAACGTCGACTCCATAGGCAAAGAGATAGGCCCCTAACCCACCGCCCACGGCCGCCGACTTTACCCAGACGCCTCAATCTCGGTCGTTTGAGGAAAGTCGGCGAATCGGTGACGTCGGTCACACCCACCTCGGTGTGTCTGTTGTGAGGTTGCAGGATGGTCGATCGCGCGGTGGAGACGTTGCTTCGTCGGATCGCTCGTTCTCAGCACGGCGTCTTCTCGGACAAGCAAGCTCTTGCCACCGGAACAACTCGGCGGCAGATCACATATCGGGTCCAAGTGGGGTTGCTGCTTCGGCCCGCGCCCGGAGTTCTGGCGATCCCCGGCACTCCTGATACTTGGCACAAAGCGGCTTGGACGGCGATCTGCTGGGCAGGTGAAGGGGCCGCTCTCTCTCATGCAGCAGCCGCCCGCTTACGACATCTCGATGGGTTCGGCAGTGCTGGCGTAGAGATCTCGATCACTCGGCACAAGCAGAGTCAGGACCTTCCGTTCAAGGTCCATCGCGTCGACAAGAACCTGCTCGATGAGATCGATGAGGTCGACGGTTTACCCGTCACATCCGCGAGGCGAACCGTCCTCGACCTAGCCGGACAGAAGCACCGGCGCACAACGAGAGTTCTCATCGAGATATTCCGCCGGCAAGAGGTCGATGCTGCCTGTATGTGGCTGTACGTGGAGAAGGAGTTCCAGCGAGGGCGCCGAGGGATCGCGATCCTTAGGGAGGAACTCAAGCGACTGACCGGCACCGAGCATCTAACGAAGACGTTTATGGAAGCCGCATTCATGAGGAAGGTCGCAGAAAGCCATCTGCCGTTCCCGACTCCTCAGTTCCCGATCGATCTGCCATCCCAGCGGGCCTACTTTGACTTCGCCTACCCGGACCGGAGGTTCGCTATCGAACTCGATGGCAGGGCCTGGCACGATGGACTGGTCGCCTCCAACGACGCCCGACGAGAAACCGAGGCAACGATGCTCGGTTGGACGGTGCAGAGATTCACCTGGGCGCAGATCATGTACGACTGGCCGTACGTCGAAGGGGTTCTTCGGCACTTTCTCAAGCTCGCCCCCGAATCGACTTTACTCAGAACGACGTAATTGGGTCGTCTGGGTAAAGTCGGCGTGGGTTAGGGGACGAATTTGTAGCCGAGGCCCCGGATGGTTATCAGGTGCTTGGGGTTGTGGGGTTCCTCCTCGCATTTGGAGCGAAGACGCTTGACGTGGACGTCGAGGGTGCGAGAGTCGCCGAAGTAGTCGGGGCCCCAGATGCGGTCGAGCAGGGTCTCTCGGCTCAGGACTCGGCCGGCGTTCTCGAGCAGCAGCTCGAGAAGTTCGAACTCCTTGCGGGGGAGGTGGACCGGTTCGCCGCGGACGGTGACCTCGAAGCGATCGGGATCGAGCCTGATGCCTCCGGCCTCCAGAACGCCGTCGGCCGACATCGAGTCGGAGCCGCTGCGTCTGAGGACCGCCTTTATCCGAGCCGCGAGCTCGCGCGTGCTGAAGGGCTTGGTGACATAGTCGTCGGCCCCCAGCTCGAGCCCCAGCACCTTGTCGAGTTCGTCGTCTTTTGCAGTGAGCATCACGATCGGGACGTTGGAACGACGACGGATCTCCTTGCAGATGTCCTCGCCCGACATGCCGGGAAGCATCAGGTCGAGCACGACCAGATCGGCACCGGCGGTCTTGAATCTCTCGAGCCCCTCGATGCCATCCATCACGCGCTCGACGTCGTAGCCCTCCCTCTCGAGCTGATACTGAAGGGCCTCGCCGAAACTCTCTTCATCCTCGATAAGCAACATCCGCGGCATAGATATCTCCAGAAGCCTCAGGCAGACCTGTCGAGCGAGTCGTCTGCGTTCAGCAGAGGGAACGACGCGGTGAATATCGAACCGCTGCCCACCTCGCTGCTCACTGTGACTTCGCCGCGATGCAGCTCTGC
>JBKJYP010000014.1:0-11121 GCA_046715695.1 Actinomycetota bacterium
TTGGCTTCGCCCTCGGCGCAGTGCCTCTCGGTGCATTCCTCGCCGGCACGATCCTCGTCGGCCAGCTCCTGGCGGTCTACCTGTCCAACGCCGGTGGCGCTTGGGACAACGCCAAGAAGCTGATCGAGGACGGGCACTACGGGGGCAAGGGTTCACCGGCCCATGAGGCCAGCATCATCGGTGACACCGTCGGTGACCCCTTCAAGGACACCGCCGGCCCGGCTCTGAACCCCCTGATCAAGGTGATGAACCTCATCGCCTTGCTGGCGGCGGGATCGATCGTCAACGCCACGGACTCCGGCAACACGGGTCTGCGAGTGGCCGTCACGGTCGTCGGTCTCATCATCCTCATCGCCGCTTTCATGTTCTCGGCGAGACAAGAGGGTGCCGACTTCGGTGACGACGAGAGCGAGCCTGCAGAAGCAGTAAGGGCAGCCGTCTAGAAGCAAGTTTCATCGGTGAGTGAGGGAAAAGCGTTGCTATGTGACGCGGATCCCTCACTCACCGCTTTCTTCTAGGTGGTAGGGGACGCTCGCCACCGCGACCCCCGTCTCGAACAGCAGCCGCCTCTTGATCACCAGCGCGGTTTGGTTGTGCAGGACCTGATGCCGCCGCTTGCTGACGACGAACTCGGGGATGACTACCGTGATCACGCGGTCGATCCCATCGGCCCGGTACTGCCGCAGATAATTGACCAGGGCCGGGCCGATGTCCCTGAACGGTGCATCCTCTATCTCGAGCGCGTGAGGGATTCGGGCCGCAAGCCATTCGTTCCCCAGCGCTTCGGTTTCCTCCGGGTCCATCCCGAAGCTCAGGCCTCGGATATCGGTGGGACGAAGGGACTCTGCGAACTCGACAGCCTGAAGGGTGGCGTTGTGCACACCGGAGACCAGAACGACGGCGATGTTACGGGCGGGTTCGTGAGCCTGGTCGACATCGGGTTCGATCTCTTCCCTGACGATCGGGATGTTCAGAACCTGAACCCCGGACACCTGAAGCAACGAGGCTTTCATCCTGGCCATCGACGGGTGAAGGAGGATCTCCCACACGCTTCGGGTCCGCAGTACCTCGGGGATAACGATCGTCAGGAAACCCTCATCTTCTAGAGACTCGCGCCGGCGTGTGAGGAAGGTCGCCAGCACCCTGCCGATCGATCCCTTATCGAGGGTCTCGATCGGTACCTCGGGCGCGAGACGGCGCCAAGCCGCGGCGTTGGACGCATCCTGGGTGACGGCGATCAGGCTCTGCGGTCTGATCGATCGTGCATAGCCGACCGCCCTCGCTGCGGCCGCATCGACACGCTGGATATAGAGCACCATGTGCTGGTTGCCGGGGCGCCGGTCGGCGGGGATGCGGTCGGGATGCTCGAGGGCCTGATGAAGCTGGACATAATGCTTGTGCACCGAGCTCATGCCCCAGATCAAGAAGGGGATCGAAGCGACGACGATCCACGCCCCGTGGGCGAATTTCGTCACAAGCACGACCATCAGCACGACGCCAGTAACCGTCGCCCCGAATGCGTTGATGGCGGCGCTGCGCTGCCACGCCTTGCCTTTCACCTTCCGCCAGTGCAGAACCATTCCCATCTGGGAGAACGTGAAAGACACGAACACTCCAACGAGATAGAGCTGGATCAGACGGTTGAGGTCCGCTTTGAAGATGACGATCAAGGCACCGGCGACGATGCTAAGGATGACGACGCCGTTGGAGAAAACGAGGCGGTCCCCTCGGTTCCTGAACTGTCCGGGCAAGAAGCGGTCTCTGGCGAGGATCGAGGAGAGCCTCGGGAAGTCTTGGAAGGCGGTGTTCGCGGCGAGAACCAGGATCGCCGCAGTCATCACCTGGACCACGATGAACATCGCTCCGCCACCGAAGGCTGTGTGCGCGATCTCGGCTAGGACGGTCCTGGTCGACTCCTCGGTGTGGATCACGTGCATCTTTTGCGCGAGCCACGAGATGCCCAGGAACATCGAGATGGACATCACTCCCATGATCGTGAGGGTCGTTGCGGCGTTCTTGGATTGCGGGTAACGGAAAGCTGGGACCCCGTCGGATATCGCCTCGACCCCCGTGAGCGCAGTCGTCCCAGCGGCGAATGCTCTCAGGAGCAGGAGGATCGTGACGACGCCGGTCGCTTCGAGATGGTCGCCCGAGCTTTCGGCTAGGGGACATCCGCCGACGCACTGGACGACGCCCGTCGCCAGGAGGATGAAGATGCAGAGTACGAACCCGTAGGTCGGAACCGCGAAGAACGTGCCGGCCTCTTTCACGCCGCGAAGGTTCATAAGGGCCACGAAGACGACGAAGACGAGAGCGAGAGTCACTCGATGCGGCTCGAGTGAGTGAGCGGCCGAGACGATCGCATCGACACCGGCGACAGTGGATACAGCGACCGTCATAACGTAGTCGATGAGCAGAGCGGACCCTGCGAGGAGCCCCGCATTCTGTCCCAGGTTCTCCTTCGTGACGAGATACGCGCCACCGCCCGTGGGATAGGCACGGACGGTTTGCCGGTAAGAGACAACGACGATCGCAAGCAAAGCCGAGACCGCGAATGAGATAGGCACCACGTTCGAGAGCGCAGCCGTTCCCGCGATGCTCAGCACGAGGAGGATCTCCTGTGTCGCGTAGGCGACCGACGAGAGCGGATCGGATGAGAAGACCGGAAGGGCGATGGTCTTGGGGAGAAGCGTGTGCTCCATCTCGCCCGAGGACATCGGACGGCCGAGGATGATCCGCTTCAGGAGCGAAGGTGCCCCCAATTACCCGTGCTCCGGGCCGGGGACCAGCTCGTATTCCGGATTGAGGATCAACGGCTCACCGTCGGAACTCTTACCCGGAGTGCCTTCGAGGATCAACCCCATCCCGAGCCGGATCCCGAGCAATGATGACCGGCCCAGCCACCGCGCTACCAGTTGACCCGTCCCGTCGATGATCGTCGCCTCGACGCTGCCGCCCTCCCGAGGATCGATCCGTAGGTTCTGGATCACGCCCGCCACCTTGCACCTAACGCGGGGGCACACATCGTTCAGCGGCATCGCTCCGGGGACGGTGGCGACCCAGTGCCGGAGGTTCTCGGCTCGGACCTCTTCTGGCGTCCGATCCATCCCTTCGAGGAAGTCCCGCAGCCTGGTCACGGTCGTGAAGTATGGCAGTATCGCCGCGCCTCATTAGGCCGGAGACGGGTAAGGAGAATCGGGTGCACGTGATCATCGCAGGGTGTGGCCGGGTGGGGTCTGAGCTCGCGGCCGGCCTCGAGCGTCTCGGGCATACGGTGGCCGTGATCGACAAGAAGGCCAGCGCGTTCGAGAGGTTGCGTCCGGGCTTCGGCGGGAAGCAGATCGTGGGCCTCGTATTCGACCGGGAGAAGCTGAAGGAAGCCGGCATCGACGAGGCTTCGGCCTTCGCCTCCGTGACCAACGGGGACAACTCCAACATCCTCGCCGCCCGGGTGGCTAAGGAGCACTACAGGGTCAAACATGTCGTCGCCCGTATCTACGACCCCAAGCGGGCTCAGATCTATCAGCGTCTCGGCATCCAGACCGTCGCCACCGTGCGATGGACCACCGATCAGGTCATGCGAGCTTTGCTTCCGGATGAGATCCCCGTCGAATACACGGTGGATAACGGTGAGGTCGTATTGACTGCCGTCCCGGCCCCCGCCGCAGTCATCGGGAAGCACGCTCTCGAGCTCGACGCTCCGGGTCTGCGCCGGGTAGCGGCCCTCAGCCGCTTCGGCGTGCCCCGCGTCCCCGACAAGGACCTGACGGTTCAGGAGGGGGACATCTTGTATTTCGCAGTTGCCCGAGGCGCGATGGACGCGCTCCATACCGAGCTCGAGAAGATAGGGAAGCCCGAGTAATGCCCGCCATACGCATCGCCATCGTGGGCGCCGGCAACGTCGGTCGTTACGTCGCCGCCGACCTCAAGTCCAAAGGCCACGACATCGTCCTCATCGAGCAGGACAAAGCTCTGGTGGAGAGCCTCAAGAAGGAACTCGACGTCAACTGGGTCAACGGTGATGCGTGCGAGCTGCACACACTCGACGCCGCGGTCCTGTCTTCTTGTGAGGTCATGGTCGCGGCGACCGGCGACGACGAAGACAACCTCGTCGTCTCGTTGCTCTCCAAACAAGAGTTCGCCGTACCGAGGGTGATCGCTCGGGTGAATCATCCCGACAACGATTGGCTCTTCACCGAGTCATGGGGCGTCGACGTCGCCGTCAGTACCCCCCATCTGCTGACATCTTTGGTCGAGGAAGCCGTTTCGGTCGGCGACCTGGTGCGACTCCTCCGACTCGAACAAGGAAAGGTCGCGCTGGTCGAAGTGACGCTGGCAGAGGGCTCACCGGCGTGCGGCAGAACCGTCGGCGACCTGAAGATGCCACCGGACTGCACCCTCGTCGCCATCGTGCGCGACAAGCATGTCATCGCGCCTACCGGCGAGACGCCGCTCCAGGCCGGCGACGAGGTCCTGGCTCTCGCTTCACCTGAAGCCGAGCCCGACCTCAAGAAGGCTCTGTCCGGGTAGGGATGGACAGGCCCGCCGCCCTCGACATCGTCCGGAAGTACTCCGACAAAGAAACAACCTTCCGCCATCTCGTATCTGTCGAAGGTGTGATGCGTGCGCTTGCCCGGCACTTCGGAGAAGACGAGGATCGGTGGGGCCTAGCCGGTCTCTTCCATGACCTCGACCAGGACCTGACCCATGAGACGCCGGAGCGACACGCGGTGCAATCGGTCGAGTGGCTTCGCGAGGAAGGCTTCGACGACGAGCAGATCCTGAACGCGATCATGGCGCACATGTACGAGAGCCATCAGACCGACCTCATGTCGAAAGCCATCGTGCATGCCGACGGTGTTTCCGGATTGCTTGTCGCATCGGCTCTCGTGCGCCCCGAGAAGGCTGGCGGCATGAAGGTCTCATCGGTCAAGAAGAAGCTGAAAGAGAAGTCGTTCGCCCCCGGCGTCGAGCGGGACAAGATCAGTGGCGTCGAGGAAAGCATCGGGATCCCGATGGACGAGTTCATCTCGATCTCGATCGAGGGCCTCCAGTCCGTCGCCCCCGAGATCGGCCTCTAGTAGGCGCGGATCGCTTCGGCGGTCGCCGATTCTCTTTGACCCACCTTCTCGCCGTAGATAAATAGGAACGTGCCGGCTAGGACCAGGTGCACGAGACTCTGGTCGCCCACCGGCCATGCCTTCTCCAGCATCGTCAGGTGTGCGAGCAATGTGATGCCCATAGCTCTGCCCACGATCGCGATAGCCGAGATGATCATCAGCTCCGGCAAGAGACCCTTTGCGCGGGCGAGAAGGAACAACCCATGGAGCACGCAAGCGAGGTAGACGACGAACACGCCGAAAACGCTCGAGCCCAGCGGCACTATCGTGATCAATGTCGCGCTCCCCACGATCCAGCAGGCAGCGCTGAACATGCAGGTGTCGGCGCGGCCTTTCCTGATGAGGAAGGTGCGTTTCCCGAACATCCTGTCTCCGGTCTGATCTCGGAAGTCCTTCAAGACGATGCGCCCCATGAACGAGATGTAGAGGCCGGCGAGGATGAAGATCCCGTCGTGTCCGATGGTCGGGCGGACCGAGAAGAGGCCCACCAGGAAAGGGAGCACGACGTACCCGAGCGGGAGCAGGATCACCGCCAGCAAGCCTCGGTCACTCAATCGCACGGGCTTGAAGGAATAGGCCACATTCAGTAAGAGCCCCGCGGTCACCACGATCCCCACCAGCCGGTTGACCATCCACGCGGCGAACAGCGCCGATCCTCCCGCGCCGAGCCCGAGTAGCAGCAGCTCGGCCCTGGTTGCATCGCCGCTCACCAAGGGTCTGCCAAGCGCATCCTTCAGGTTGACCCGGTCGATCTGCTCATCGGCGAGATCGTTGAACGATGTGGCGTGGATGAACCAGCCCACAACGATGAAGAGAACCGTGGTCAACAGGGGATGTCCTCCGTCCACCTTCCCGCCGACCGCAAGGCCGAGTGCTGCGAACAACATCAGGACCACCAAGACCGGGGGCCGGCTCAGCATCACAACGAGACGGACGACCCGTTTCATTTGGAGCTGCTCGAGTTGGACGAAGCGACAGTCAAGAGGATGAAGAGACCCACGCTCAAGAGACCCCAGAGGAGAGCGAGGCATGCCACGATCAATCCGATCGCCCGCCCGACCCTTTGCACCGGGTCACCTGGTCTGGGAGGTGGCGGCTGCCAGCCTTCAGGCGGCGGCTGCCGCCTGAGCATGCCTGGCGAGAGGCGTGGGAAGCGAACGAGGCACTGAGCGCACCATTCCGCTCCGCCAGGGTTGGTGGCGCCGCAATGTCCACATCTCATCGGGGGCGGCGGGGGCGGTACGGGACCGCCGTAAGGGTTTGTCATCGGGTCGATGCGCTCTCCTGAGGGAAGTCTTCTGCGATCGCATCTTCGAGCGCGTCGACTACTTGCGCAAGGGAAAGAGAAGTATCGAAGCGTCGGTGACAGAGCCGCCGGCCGAGGTCGACCTCGCCGGCGTAGCTGCGGAGACGGTCTTCTACCTCCGGCTGGGGGATCTCACGGGATCGGAGCCTGGCTTCGACCACCTTGAAGCTCGACTCGATCTGATAGGTCACGTGGTCGGGGAAATGTTTGTCAACGAGCTCCAACAGGGGGGCTCTTACGAGGATCGCGGGGGTCGTGCCGTTCTCCGGCGCTACGATCGCCGGAAGCCCGTAGCGGGATCCGAACATGTGGGCCACCTCCAAGAAGAACCCGGCTTCCTCGAGCTCGTCGAATCTCTCGTCCGAGACGAAGCGGTGATCGGAGCTGTCTGTCTCCTCATCTGTCCGCGGGAGCCGCGTCGTCCAAGACGCCATGAGCTCAACGGTGCCGCGCCGCCGAAGCTCGTGTACGAGGGTTGATTTGCCGCTACCTGAAGGACCGATCAGGACCAACACTCTCATGAGAAGAGGACGAGCATGTAGGCCACCCAGAAGACGTGCAGGACCACAACCAATGAGATCGCTACCCCTCCAGCGGACCTCAAGGAAGCTTTCGCCCGGTCGAAGCCTTGCATCAGAGAGAAGCTGGCGACACCCACCATGAGCGGGAGGATAAGCCCCACACCGAAGATGTCGGGGTCATCTGCGTTCCCAAGGATGCGCGTAACGAGCAACCTAACGACCACGGCCAGGACAGCGAGGCCCCCGGCAACGCCGGCGCTGGAGGACAAGGACGAGCCGGCATGCTGCCTGCGGGCGAACACCAGGATCAACCGCAGTGCTCCGAGGTAGATGGGCATCAGCGCGATCCCCACTATCAGCGATGTGCTGAGGCTCGATCCCGACTTCTCGTACGCGATCGGCGACAAGATGAATTTCACGATCGCCAACCCGGTGACGAAGATCAGGTTCCATCCCACCCACTTCAGGTCGAGGGTGAGGTACTTGGCCGCGACGAGATAGAGATAGGCAGCACCGAGCGCGATGACTCCCAGACACGTGATGGCGAACTGGGCATCTTCCAGTCGCCCGGGAAGAGCCAGGAGTCCCGGGACCGACGGAAGTGCGAGCACCGCCAGCAGCCCCAACACCAAGAACGCGCCTAGCGGCCGCCAAGCGGGGACGAACCCAGGCTCCTGCATAGATGATCCGGCGGACGTCAGTCGGCTGCCCCCGACATCGACTTGATGTAGGGCCGCACCACTGCTATCCCAACTCCTACGGTCATCGCCCCGAGGCCATAGAGAGCGGGCCCTTTCAGAACGCCTACCGCCCAGAGCAGCGGGACCGAGAGAGTCAGCAGGCCGAAGAGAGAGATCAAGCACAGTTGCAGCCAGTCGACCTCGCTGATCTCTTCGAGCTCTTCGGGCCGGCCTTCGTTTATGAAGCCTTTGGTAGCAGGATGGCGCAGGAGATAGAGGTTCATCCCAACTGTCGCCACCCCGAGGACCAATAGCGGGATATCGGCGTTGCCCGCTGCGATGGCGGTGATCGCGTGCAGACCCACGGCGAAGGCTGCGAACAACGAACAGGCGAACGCTAGGGCGAAGGCACCCGCCCCCCCCTGCCACATCCTGAGGATGATGAACGCAGATGCGCCGAGGATGAACGGATCGAGCCAGTCGCGGCTGGCGTCAAAGACGGCGCTCCATACGGTCCAGAAGACCGCCATCGCTACGAGCGCTTTGACCGTCCAGGGACGCTGCCCATCCACTGAAGCTGATGTCACCGAAAAATCATGCACCTTCGTCGGCCTCAGCGCTAGCCAGCGCGAGAGCTTTTCGTCTGCGCAGGTACCACCAGACCGCGGTGATAACCAGGACACTGCCGATGATCAGCGTGGGGATGTCGAAGTATGCGTAGACCTTCTCCCAGTTGTGTCCGACGACGACACCTAGATAGGTGAGACCCCAGGTCCAGGGGATAACCCCGAGGGTCGTGAAGATGGTGAAGCGCCAGAAGGGCATCTTGGCCATCCCCGCCGGGAGCGAGATGAACGTGCGGATCACAGGTAGCAGGCGACCCACGAAGGTTGCGACCTCGCCCCGCTTCTCCCACCACACCTCGGCCTTGTCGATGTCGTGCGTGCGGAGTAGGACGAACTTCCCATATCGGTCGAGGAGCGCCCGACCTGTCGTGCGCCCGATCGCGTAGGCGACCCAGGACCCCACGATGTTGCCCAGGACCCCGGCCGCCACAACGGCGGTGAAGTCCAGCTGGCCCCGGGCCGCGTACCAGCCCCCGACCAGCATCGTGACCTCGCTGGGGATCGGGATACAGGCTGATTCGGCGGCCATCAAGAGGAAGACCGCGAGGTATCCGTAGTCTGTGACGAAGGCCTCTAGGTAGCCGAATAGGGCGTCCATGCTCTCCTCTGGGATGGGTCGGAAGGCCGATGGTAGCCGTGGATACGCCCTGGGGAAGAAGGGGGGTGCCCGCGGTGTTCGGTTGACAAGGGCCTCACAATGGCTCCCAATCTCTCCCAGGACCTAGGTGTTAGGAGTCTCGTGGCCAAGAACCTCGTGATCGTCGAGTCGCCTGCCAAGGCCAAAACGATCGAGAAGTACATGGGCAAGGACTACAAGGTCCTCGCCTCTATGGGCCATGTCCGCGACCTGCCGAAGTCCGATTTCGGGATCGAGATCAACGGCGAGGTCAAGATCAAGTACGAGCCGATCCAGAGGGCGTCGGCCAAGAAGGCCGTCGCTGCGATCCGCAAAGCCGCCAAGGAAGCCGAGATGGTGTGGCTCGCCCCCGACCCCGACCGTGAGGGTGAGGCCATCGCCTGGCACGTGGCCGAGCTGATCAAGCTCTCGGCTGAGAAGACGAAGCGGGTCACTTTCAACGAGATCACCCAGCGAGCGGTCACCGAGGCCTTCGCCAACCCGCGAGATATCGACATGAACCTGGTCGACGCCCAGCAGGCCCGTCGCGCGGTCGACCGGATCGTGGGTTACCGGCTTTCACCGATCCTCTGGCGCATCCTCGGGCCGAATCTCTCCGCCGGCCGGGTGCAGAGCCCGGCCCTTTTCCTGGTCGTCGAGCGTGAGCGCGAGATCCGTGCTTTCGTTGCCCAGGAGTACTGGGACATCACCGCTCGGCTCGCGACCAAGGGTGATGAGGAGTTCGACTCCTTCCATCCCATCGGGGAGAAGGAGAAGTTCTCCTTAAGCGACCAAGCATCCGCCGAGTCTCTCGTCGAGACCGTCAGTCCGGGGCCGTGGACCGTCACTGCGGTGCGCAAGACAGAACGCAAGAAGAATCCGCCGGCTCCCTTCAAGACTTCAACACTCCAACAAGCCGCATCGAGCAAGCTCGGCTTCCCAACGTGGAAAACGATGCAGGTTGCGCAACGCTTGTACGAGAGCGGCCGGATCACCTACATGCGAACGGACTCGACCAACCTGAGCAACGACGCACTCGGCGAGATCGGCCGCGTGGTCGAAGACCAGTTCGGTAAGAACTATCACCAGGTACGAAAGTTCACGGCGAAGTCGAAAGGCGCGCAGGAGGCGCACGAAGCGATCCGTCCGAGCTCGGCCGCGTCGATGCCGGCCGACGCCGCGGATATGACGAAGGACGAGGCCCGCCTCTACGAGATGATCTGGCAACGCACCATGGCGTCCCAGATGGCCGAAGCGCTCTACGACGCGACGTCCATCGACATCGTGAGCAACGGAGTTGCCTTCCGCGCTACCGGTCAGATCTTGAAGTTCGACGGCTTCATGCGGGTCTACCTCGAGACCATGGACGACGAGGCCGAAGAGGCCGAAGGCCTGCTCCCCGACCTGAGTGAGGGTGATGTACTCCGTCTCGTCGAGCTCACCCCAGCCCAGCACTTCACCCAGCCCCCACCTCGTTTCACCGAAGCGACGCTGGTCAAGCGGATGGAGGAGGTGGGCATCGGGCGCCCCTCGACCTACGCGCCGACCGTGCAGAAACTCGTCGAGCGCGCGTACGTGACGTCCGAGAGCCGTCGCCTCAAGCCGACCACGCGTGGTGAAGTCCTCACCGGGCTGATGGAGAACCACTTCGCCGACATCGTGGATGTGGACTTCACCGCGAGGATGGAAGAAGAGCTCGACGAGATCGCCGAAGGCGGCAAACAGATGGCCCCGATCGTGCGCGACTTCCACAACTCATTCACGGCGCGGGTCGAGGAACAGAGCGACAAGATGCAGCGACCCGAGGAGCCGACCGACCAGATCTGTCCAGAATGTAGTCGTCCCGTGGTCAAGAAATTCGCCAAGAGCGGACGCTGGTTCCTCTCCTGCTCTGGATGGCCGGACGACTGTAAGTGGAGCCAGCAGCTCGACGACAACGGGGACCCCCTACCCGAGCCGGAAGGGACGGGGGAGAAGTGCCCCGAGTGTGACTCGGAGCTCGTCACCCGGAGCGGACGTTTCGGTCCGTTCGTCGGCTGCTCCAACTACCCCGAGTGCAAGTACATAAAGAAGGACCCACCGAAAGAGACGGGCGAGACTTGCCCCAACTGCGGGAAACCGTTGATCGAGAAGCGAGGCCGGTTCGGCCCCTTCACGGGCTGCTCCAACTACCCCGAGTGCAAATTCATCAAGAAGGAGCCCAAGGTGGCCGGGGGCAAGGGCCGGGCCCCCGCCGAGCCTCCGAAGGAGAC
>JBKJYP010000015.1:0-2720 GCA_046715695.1 Actinomycetota bacterium
CGTTTCAACCGAGCCAGGTGATCAGGACCGTAATAGCCGGTTCGGCCGGCCAGCTCGGGGGCCGGCAGGAGACCACGGGTCTGATGCGCCCGGACGTTCCGGACCGTCATCCCGGCGGCCGCGGCCAGCTCGTCGATCGTGAAGCGCGCTTCTCTGTGCACGTTTGCATCCTACATCATCTCGTGGTACATATGTCAATGCTACATAGATAGATGCTATCCATTAGGGAAAGGATCCACCATGTTCTACCTGGCATACGACGGCCCCGCCGGAGGAGCCCCCACCCAGGATCTGATCGCTGCATCCATCGTCGGGTTGATCGGCCTGGCGCTCGCTGTGTTCGTGGCGTACCGCTACAGGAAGGGGAAGATGGCCCCCCTGCGTTGGGCCTCGGCAACCTCGGAGAGGATCGGGGGCCTCCCCAGCTGGTCCGTACTTCCTTCACTGGTCGCTGGGATCTCTCTCTTGATCGCCGTCTTCGGTTTCTACTGGGACGTCTCCACACACATCGACAACGGCCGTGACTCGGGTCCCTTCGCGAACCCTGCTCACTGGTTCATCCTCATCGGCCTCCTTGGGATCACGACGGCGGGCTATCTCGCGCTGTTGCTAGGGGATCGGAAAGCGTCCCCGTACGCGCTCCGTGCTGGGACTTGGACGATCTCTCTCGGGGGCGGTCTGGTGCTCCTTTGCGGCCTCATCGCTCTCGCGGGGTTCCCGCTGGACGACGTCTGGCACCGGTTGTTCGGCCAAGACGTGACGTTGTGGGGACCAACGCACATCCAGATGGTCGGTGGCGCATCGCTCACGACACTCTGCATGTGGGTCTTGTTCCGCGAAACAGAGGTGGGCTCCGCGGGTAAGTCATGGGCGAGACGGATGCTGTCGCAACGGGAAACTTTCATCGCCGGGGCATTCCTGCTCGGCCTCTCCACCTTGCAGGGAGAGTTCGACTTCGGCGTCCCCCAATTCAATCTCCTGTACCACCCCATACTCGTGATGTTGGCAGCCGGGATCGGGCTCACTACGGCGCGCGTGAGACTCGGCCGAGGAGGTGCGGTCAAGGCGGTCACCTTCTTCCTTGTCGCGCGCGTGATCCTCTGGCTCCTGGTGGGCCCGATCCTCGGTCGCATCGATCTTCATTTCCCGCTCTACATGGCTGAAGCCCTGCTCGTCGAAGCGATCGCTTTACGAGTGTCGCCTACACGTCCGCTGCGTTTCGCCCTCGTTTCGGGAGCAGCTGTCGGGACCATTGGTCTCGCGGCCGAGTGGGGGTGGAGCCACCTCTGGATGCCGATCCCCTGGCCGGCAGCCCTCTTCCCGGAAGCGGCGGTGTTCGGGCTTATCGCAGCCGTGTCCGGCGCTTTGATCGGGACCTGGATAGGTCGTGCATTGGCCCAGACGAAAGACCAACGCCTACCGAGATGGACGGTTGCGGCCGCCACGCTCATCGCGATCGGCTGTATCGCCTATCCCGCGGGGACGACGTCGAGAGCTATCACTGCGGATGTCGAGCTCTCAGGTCAGAGCACTATCGACGGTGACCCACATGCGTTCGTCACCGTGCATCTACAACCGAGCGATGCTGCAGAAGACGCTCTCTGGTTCCATGCGCTCGCCTATCAAGGCAAGGACTGGCGACGCGGTGAGTCCCCCATCATCGACATGATCGAGACGGAACCGGGAACCTATATGTCCGCCGATCTTGTGCCCGTGGGGGCCGGATGGAAGACGATGGTCCGCCTCCATGCCGGCCGCTCGATAATGGCGTTGCCCATCTTCCTGCCGGCCGATACAGGGATCCCTGCGGAAGAGGTCAGCGCGAGCCAATCGTTCACCCGCTCATTCGGGGACGACAAAGCGATCCTTCAGCGTGAAGCGGTTGGCGGCAACGCAGGTTTGCAGAGAGTGGGCTACGGCCTCCTAGCACTGATCGCCTTCGCGTGGCTCGCATCGATCACCGTGGCGCTCATCCGCTTCCGCCGAGGACCTGCAACTCGCAGGAAGCGCCTCCCTGAGGAAAGTGTTCAGCTTCACCGCCTACCGGCCTAATATCCGTGATGGGGGTGGCCTTAGCGAAGGGACTGAGCTATGGCATCGAACATCTCACCATCCGAAAGTGCCGAGCGTGCCTGGGGTGGGCTCCGTCGGCTAGACCAACGGATCCGAGCCACTCTCGGCAGGGTGGGGATCCCTCTTTTGCGCATATCCCTGGGGGTCGTTTTTCTCTGGTTCGGCATGTTGAAGATCACAGGCGAAACGCCGGTCACCGAGCTTGTCGCTAAGACCGTCTACTGGGTCGACCCGGCCTGGTTCGTGCCGTTCCTCGGTGTGGTCGAGGTCCTGGTCGGACTAGGACTCGTGCTCAATCGTGCTCTGCGTGTAGTCCTCTTCCTCTTCATCGGTCAGATGCTGGGCACGTTCCTGGTGCTGGTCCTCGAGCCACAGGTCGCCTTCCAAGACGGCAACCCACTCCTGTTGACCGTTGAAGGTGAGTTCGTGATCAAGAACCTGGTTTTGCTTTCTGCGGGCCTAGTGGTTGGCTCACATGTCCCGCCTCTACCCGATTGGGAGCGTGCGGTAGAAACGGCCTGATAAGAGTTGCCTAGTGTCCGAAAACAGAGCTTCAGGCTCTTTTTTCGGACACTCGATGTGTTCGGCTACTTGCTCGAGTACCAGGGCTCCGTCAGGTCGAGGAACTTCGGCTCGCCGTCGGCAAG
>JBKJYP010000016.1:0-4235 GCA_046715695.1 Actinomycetota bacterium
AACGCGCCATATTGGCGCGTTCTGATCAAGTCGGCGTTGAGAGCTCCGCTAGCTTCACCGTGTTGCGTAGCAGAGCGGCGATCGTCATCGGGCCCACCCCGCCCGGCACCGGCGTTATCGCTGAGGCGATCTCGAGGGCGGCATCGAAGTCCACATCACCAACCAGTCCCGAGTCGGTGCGGTTGATGCCGACGTCGATGACAACGGCCCCCGGCTTGATCATCGGCCCGGTGATGGCGTGAGCTCGCCCGATCGCTGCGACCAAGATGTCCGCTTGCAAGGTGTGGGCTGCGAGATCCTTGGTACCCGTATGACACACCGTGACCGTCGCGTTCGCGTTGGGGCCCTTCTGCATCAGTAGGGCGGCGAGCGGTTTCCCCACGATGTTCGACCGACCGGCGATGACGACATCCGCGCCCGAAACCTCGATATTCGAGCGAGCGAGCATCTCGACGATCCCCATCGGCGTCGCCGGCGCGACCACATGCGTGCCCGTCAAGGCCCGGCCAAGGTTCAGTGGATGGAAACCGTCCGCGTCCTTGTTCGGATCGACAGCGAGGAGGACCTTCTCCTCATCGATATGAGCCGGCAGTGGGAGCTGTACAAGGATCCCGTGGACCGCCTCGTCTGAGTTGAGCTTGTCGATCAACGCCAATAGCTCGGACTCGGGGACGCTCGCATCGAGGTCGTGGTCCCAGGCCTCGATGCCTGCTTCCGCACATGCCTTGCGCTTGGAGGAGACGTAGACCTTCGAAGCCGGGTCTTCACCGACGAGCACGGTTGCCAGGCCGGGCTTGGTCCCCCGGTCGGTCAGCTCCTTGGCTTTGATCGCGACTTCGGCGCGCAGTTCGGCCGCGATCGCTTTGCCGTCGATGATCTTCGCCGTCACGTCGTGCATCCTAGTGGGATGTCCAAAGATGCCCGTCGGGTGGGCCTGCTGCAGCCGCTCGCGATCCGGGATTTCCGTGTGATGTGGGCCGGCCTGACCGTTTCTTTGATCGGGGACGGCATCTACCTCGTGGCCCTCGCATGGCTCGTCTACGACATCTCGAACGTGCCGACCGCTCTGTCCATCGTCAGCGTTGCGTGGTCGCTCCCGATGGTGTTGTTCCTGATGGTGGGAGGCGTTCTCACGGACAGGTTCGAGCGGCGGAAAGTGATGATCGCGTCGGATCTCATCCGAGGAGCCGCCGTACTTGGGATGGGCCTCCTGGCGGTCACGGGCGTCGTCGAGTTGTGGCACTTGATCTTGCTGGCAGTCGTCTATGGCACCGGACAAGCTCTGTTCGGACCGGCACTCGGAGCGATCGTTCCGGACCTCGTCCCGCAAGATCTCCTGGTCCAGGCGAACTCCCTGGATAGCTTCATCCGCCCTCTGGGAGAGCGGTTGGCGGGACCGGCTCTCGGAGGCCTCATCATCAGCACCATCGGCGGAGGCGAGGCCGGCGCGGCGCTCCTCGTCGATGCGGGCACGTTCGCATTCTCGGCCGCGATGTTGAGCCTCATGCGGACCCGCACCGTTCATGCGGACGGAACGGAGAGCTCGATGCTCACCGAGATCAAGGAGGGGCTCAGTTTCGTCCGAGCTCACGTGTGGCTGTGGGGCACCTTGCTCTCGGCCACCCTGTCGCTGCTCTTCATGTGGGGCCCGCAGGAGGTCTTAGTACCGTTCCTAGTCAAGAACAAGCTCGGAGGGGATGCCGCCGACCTCGGTTTCATCTACGCCGCCGGCGGGGTGGGGGCGATCATCTCGGCCTTCGTCATGGGCCAGAGGAAGCTTCCCCGCCGGCACATCACCTTCATGTATGTCGCCTGGGGGACCGGGATCCTGATGCTGGGTCTCTATTCAGTCCTAACTGAGGTTTGGCAAGCGATGGTGGTGGAGTTCGTCACCTTCGGGATGTTCACCGGCGGCCTCATCGTGTGGACGACATTGATGCACACCCTCGTGCCCGGTCATCTCTTGGGCCGAGTCACGAGTCTCGACTGGATGGTCTCCACCGCGCTTCTTCCCGTTTCTTTCGCAGTGACCGGACCTCTCTCGGAGGTGGTCGGTGTCGAGACCATGTTCGTGATCTCGGGGACCATGGGGTCACTGTTCACCTTCGCGTTCCTGTTCATCCCCGGGATGCGTGAAACGGAACGAAAGTCGATCAGTGACGGAAGTGACGCCGTCCTGTGAAGAGCATCGGGATGCCGTGTTCGTCGGCAGCGGCGATCACTTCGTCGTCGCGCACGGATCCGCCCGGCTGGATCACAGCAGTGGCACCGGCAGCTACTGCCGCGTCGAGCCCATCCCGGAATGGGAAGAAAGCATCGGACGCACACGCGGTTCCGGCGGCACGGTCCCCCGCCCGCCGAGCGGCGAGCTCGGTGGACTCGACCCGGCTCATCTGACCGGCACCAACCCCGACGGCGACCCCGTCCTTGGCCAGGACGATCGCGTTGGACTTGACGTGCTTCGCGACTACCCATGCGAACCGTAGGTCGCGCAGTTGCTCCTCTGTCGGCTGAGCCTTCGTTACGACCTTTGCGTCCTCGGCGAGGTCGGGGGCATCGGGGGTCTGGACCAGGAAGCCACCGGCGACCTTCCGGACATCCAGCTCGGACGTCATCAGGAGCGGGGCTTCGAGGATCCGCAGATTCTTCTTCTCGGTCAGGATCGCGACCGCCTCAGGATCGTAGGACGAGGCGATAACCACTTCGGTGAAGATCTCGGAGATGGCTTTGGCCGTCGCCGGATCACACGTCCGATTGAGGGCGACGATGCCGCCGAAAGCAGAGGTCCGATCGCAATCGAGGGCGAGGTTGTAAGCGGTGAGGACATCGCCGCTGACCGCTGCGCCGCATGGGTTCGAGTGTTTGATGATCGCCGCCCCCGGGTCTGCGAAGTCCATCACAAGTCGCCACGCGGCATCGGTGTCGAGAAGGTTGTTGTACGAGAGCTCCTTGCCGTGGATCTGCTTGGTCGCCGCCAAACCCGCGGGCGCCCCCGGCAAGCGATAGAAGGCCGCACCCTGATGGGGGTTCTCTCCGTAACGCAGGTCGGCCACCTTGTCGCCGACGACGATCATCCGCTCGGGGAAGACCTCGTCACCGCCGAGATAGCGGGCGATAGCGGCGTCGTAACCGGCGGTGTGCTGGAACGCAGCCAGGGACAACTTGCGACGCGTCTCCTCCGAGACCTCACCGTGCTCCTGGATCTCCCCGAGCACCTCGTCGTAGCGAGCGGGATCGACGACGACCGCAACCGACTGCCAGTTCTTGGCGGCCGCCCGCACCATGGCGGGACCCCCGATGTCGATCTGTTCGATCGCGTCGTCCTCGGTGACGCTGGGATGCTCGACCGTGCGCTCGAACGGATAGAGATTGCACACGACGAGCCCGATAGGTGTGATGTCCTGAGCCTCCAGCTCAGCGACATGCTCAGGCTTGCGCCGGTCGGCCAGGATCCCTCCGTGGATCTTCGGATGAAGGGTCTTCACCCGGCCTCCGAGGATCTCGGGGGCTCCGGTCGCATCGGAGACCTTCGTCACGGGGATGCCGGCTTCGGCGATCTCGCCCGCGGTGCCTCCGGAGGAAACGATCTCGATGCCTGCGGCCGCCAGGCCCCGGGCGAGATCCACGATCCCGGTCTTGTCCGAGACGCTGAGGAGAGCCCGACGGTAAGCCACGAGCGCATCCTAATCATCGGAAGTTAGGTAGCTTCGGTTCCGTGTATCGGGCACGGACATATGCGCTGGCGGCATCGGTCGCCACCCTCGTCCTCCTTGCCGTCTCGGCTTACGCGCAGCCCAGCCCTCGGAACCGGAACCAAGGCAACCAGCCTCCGGTCGCTTGCTTCAGCGTCGATGCCAAGCGGGGACTGGAGCTGACCTTGACCGGAGCCTGCAGCTCCGACCCCGAAGGCGATGCCCTCAGCTTCACTTGGGAGTGGGGGGACGGATCGACCACGGAAGGAGGCCCGGGGGCCGAGCATCTCTACCAAGCGTGTCCGCGCGTCTCCACGATCGTGATGCTGCGCGTTGCAGACACGTCCGGGCTCTCCCATACAGCTTCGAAATCATTCGACCTCGAGGACCTGGATGAGGACGGTGACGGCCTCCATGCATGCCGCGAGGAGCAACAAGCAACCACCGACGCCCGGGTGGATGCCGACCGGGACGGGTTGAGCGACCTCGTCGAGTCGAGATGGTGGTACCGGAGAGCTGCAGTCTTCTGTGGCGATGCCTGCG
>JBKJYP010000017.1:0-3122 GCA_046715695.1 Actinomycetota bacterium
TGCTCATCGGATCGGGCCCGATCGTGATCGGACAGGCCTGCGAGTTCGACTACTCCGGCGTCCAGGCATGCAAGGTGCTTCGTGCCGAGGGATACGAGGTCGTCCTCGTGAACTCGAACCCTGCGACGATCATGCCCGATCCAGAGTTCGCCGACGCCACCTATGTCGAGCCGATCACCGCTACCTACGTCGCCAAGATCATCGAGAAGGAGCGCCCTGACGCCTGTCTGCCCACTATGGGAGGCCAGACGGGGCTGAACGTTGCGATGGAGTTGGCGGAAGCCGGCGTGTTCGAAGCGCATGGGGTCGAGCTGATCGGCGCCAAGCCGGAGGCGATCAGACGGGCTGAAGACCGCAGGATCTTCAAGGAGACGATGACCGCGGCGGGGCTCGACCTGCCCCAGTCGCTGTTCGCGTATTCGGTCCCAGAGGCTCAGGCCGCAGCAGCATCTCTCGGCTACCCCGTGGTGGTCCGGCCCTCTTACGTCCTCGGCGGCGGGGGCTCGGGGATCGTTCGCAACGACGAGGAGTGCGCCCGGATCGTCTCCGAAGGGGTCCGCCTTTCGACCATCGGCGAGGTCCTGATCGAGGAGTCGATCGAGGGTTGGAAGGAGTTCGAGCTCGAGCTGATGCGCGACCTCAACGACAACGTGGTCGTGGTCTGTTCGATCGAGAACCTGGATCCGATGGGCGTGCACACGGGTGACTCGATCACGGTCGCTCCCGCCATGACACTGACCGACGTCGAGTACCAGGGCATGCGCGACGACGGAGCCGCGGTGATGCGGGCGATCGGGGTCGAGACCGGCGGATCTAACGTCCAGTTCGCCATCCATCCCGAGACCGGACGCCGCGTGATCATCGAGATGAACCCACGGGTCTCGCGGTCGAGTGCCCTTGCTTCCAAAGCCACAGGTTTCCCCATCGCGAAGATCGCGGCGAAGCTCGCCGTCGGGTACTCCTTGGACGAGATCACCAACGACATCACCCTCAAGACTCCAGCTTCGTTCGAGCCGGCGATCGATTACGTCGTCGTCAAGATCCCGAGGTGGACCTTCGAGAAGTTCCCCCAAGCCGAGAAGCGTCTCGGTACGAAGATGAAGTCCGTCGGGGAAGCGATGGCGATCGGCCGCACCTTCGCCGAGGCGCTGCAGAAGGGCTTCAGATCCCTGGAGCGGGATCACCTGGGCTTGTGGTCTCCAGGACGCAAGCCTCCTCCCGACCTCCATGAGGGGTTGGCACAGCCGACCGAAGATCGTCTGCAGATCCTCGAGAACGCACTCTTCGAAGGGATGGATCCCGCCGAAGCCGCAGCGATCTCGACGATCGACCCGTGGTTCGTCGATCAGATCGCCCGCCTCGCCGAAGCGCGCCACGAGTTGTCTTCGATGACCCTGGACGATCTCGATACCTCCGAGCTGCGCAGGGCAAAGAGGCTCGGGTTCTCAGACGCGCAGATCGCCGCTCTCGTGGGGACGACCGAGCCCTCCATCCGCGCACGGCGTGCGGAGCTCGGGGTGATCCCGACGTTCAAGACGGTCGACACGTGCGCCGCGGAGTTCGAGGCCTCCACCCCGTACTACTACTCGACGTACGAAGAAGAGGACGAGGTGACAGAGGGAACCAAGCCCAAGGTCCTCATCCTGGGATCGGGCCCCAACCGTATCGGTCAGGGGATCGAGTTCGACTATTGCTGCGTTCACGCGGCCTTCGCTCTTCGAGAAGCGGGTTACGAGACCATAATGCTGAACTGCAACCCGGAAACGGTCTCGACCGATTACGACACCTCCGATCGTCTCTATTTCGAACCCCTCACCTTCGAAGACGTGATGAACGTCGTCGAGAGGGAGCGGCCGATAGGCGTCGTCGTACAGCTCGGGGGTCAAACCCCGCTGAAGCTGGCTCATGCCTTGGAGATGTCCGGGGTCAAGATCCTCGGGACCCCATGGGACGCGATCGACCGGGCCGAGGATCGCGAGAGGTTCGGCGCGCTGCTCGCGGACGGAGCGCTGCCTCATCCGGCGAACGGTCTCGCTCGATCGGTTGCTGAGGCCCGTGCGGTCGCGGACCTCGTGGGGTACCCGGTGTTGGTCCGGCCCTCGTACGTCCTCGGGGGCCGCGCTATGGAGATCGTCTACGAGGGATCCTCACTCGAGCGATACATGATGACGGCCGCCGACGTCTCACCCGCCCATCCCGTGCTCATCGATCGTTTCTTGGAAGGCGCGATCGAGGTCGACTGTGACGCGCTCTACGACGGCGAGGACCTCTATGTCGGTGCGGTCTTGGAGCACATCGAGGAGGCGGGGATCCACTCGGGAGACTCGGCTTGCGCACTTCCGCCGTTCACGCTCGGAGGCGATCAGGTCGAAGAGGTCATCTCGTACACACGCTCTATCGCTGAAGCTCTGGGTGTGCGTGGCTTGATCAACATCCAGTTCGCGGTCAAAGACGAGCAGGTGATGGTGCTCGAAGCCAACCCCAGGGCCTCTCGAACCGTCCCCTTCGTTTCCAAGGCCACCGGTGTTGCACTCGCCAAATGTGCTGCCCGGGTGATGCTCGGAACGACGATCGCCGAGCTGCGCACCGAAGGCTTGCTCCCCGAGAAGTCGTGCGGTCACGAGAACCTGCCCCATGTGGCGGTTAAAGAGGCCGTCATGCCCTTCGAGCGCTTCCCCGGGGTGGACGCCGTCTTGGGCCCAGAGATGCGTTCTACAGGGGAGGTCATGGGCATCGACTCTCACTTCGGGGCGGCATTCGCCAAGGCGGAGGCCGGGGCCGGCGTCCGGCTCCCCCTCAAAGGGACCGTCTTCATCTCCGTTTCCAATCGTGACAAGCGATCCGTCATCTTCCCGGCCAAGCGACTTCACGATCTGGGTTTCCACCTCCTCGCCACAGGTGGCACGGCGCAGGTTCTTCGCCGGGCCGGGGTCGAGGTCGAAGTGGTACCCAAGGTCTCCGAGCGCAGAGTGGGGGGTTCCGGGATGGAGGGCGCAAATGTGGTCGAGCGCATCGCTTCCGGTGAGATCGAGATGGTCTTCAACACGCCGTTCGGCCGGGGAGCTCGCTCCGACGGCTATTTCATCCGGACCGCCGCGGTCGAGGCAGGGGTACCGTGTATC
>JBKJYP010000018.1:0-2743 GCA_046715695.1 Actinomycetota bacterium
TATGTCTCACCTAAGTGCTAACGTCCCGCGGTGTCGAAAAGTTCGCGAGAGATCACTGAAGAGATCGAGCTCCAACACCTCTCGAAGTGGGCTCTACCTGCGGTTTCCTCCAAGGGCCGGGAGGTCGAGGAGCTCCAGGATGACCTCCGAACCTGCTTCCAGCGGGACCGGGATCGGATCGTCCATTCCAAGGCCTTCCGGCGCCTCGGACACAAGACCCAGGTCTTTTTGGCCCCCGAAGGCGACCACTACCGCGTTCGCCTGACCCACACGCTCGAGGTGACCCAGGTCGCCCGGACGATCGCCCGGGCCCTGCGGCTCAACGAGGACCTGGTGGAGGCCATCTGCCTCGGCCACGACCTCGGCCACACCCCCTTCGGGCACCTCGGAGAAGAGGTCGTCGCGGCCTGGCATCCGGGGTTCAAGCACAACCTCCAATCCGTACGGATCGTCGAGGTGATCGAGGCCCTGAACCTGACCTGGGAGGTGCGCGACGGGATCGCCAACCACACCTGGTCGATGCCGATGCCCGACACGCTGGAGGGCCAGGTCACTCGCTACGCCGACCGCATCGCCTACATCAATCACGACATCGACGACGCGATCAGGGCCGGCATCCTGAGCGAGTCCGATCTGCCCGAGGTCACGACCTCGGTGTTGGGGCGCACGCACTCCAAGAGGATCCACACGATGATCGGCGACCTCTTCGCCGCGTCCCACGGGGAGGGCGAGATCCGCATGAGCCCCGAGATCACCGAGGCGATGGCCGCAACCCGGGCCTTCCTTTTCGAGGAGGTCTATCTCGGCCGGGTCGCCGCCGCCACCAGGGACGGTGTCGAGACGATCGTTCGGACCCTCCTCGACCACCACGGACGCGACGGCGGAGACGAGGCCAGGTCCCAGGCGGTGGACTATGTCGCCGGCATGACCGACCGTTTCGCTCTCCGGGCTTTCGAGGAACTGGCCGGCTCACCCCCGCCGGCGCTGGCCGTTCTAGACTGATGGCCTTCCCCTTAGCCGTAGGCGCGCGCGGGCACCAGCTCAACAGCTAGATGGACTGAGGGGCAACTGGGATGGCGAAGATCAGAGAAGACGACATCGATCGTCTTCGCGAGAAGGCAGACATCGTCGAGATCATCTCGACGTACACCCAACTCAAGCGCTCCGGAGGCAGCACCTTCAAGGGACTGTGTCCGTTCCACGCAGAGAAGACGCCGTCTTTCATGGTCGATGTCGCCAAAGGACTCTGGCACTGTTGGGGCTGTTCCCTAGGCGGGAACATCTATCAATTCGTTCAGCAGAAAGAGACCCTTTCTTTCCCCGATGCTGTCGAGTGGGTGGCTCGGCGAGCGGGCTTCGATCTCCATTACGAGGAGATGCGGCCGGGTGAAGCGCAAGCCCGCGGAGTAAAGGCACGATTGGTAGAAGCCAATAACCTGGCTGCGGCGTTCTTCCACAAGCAATTGATGGAGCATGCGGATGCCGGTGAGGCGCGCGGATACCTGGACTCCCGTGGTTTCGGTCGCGAGGTGGCGGAGCGCTGGCAGCTCGGCTATGCCCCCGGCCGGGACTCGTTGACCCGCTATCTGTTGTCGAAGGGCTACACGGCCGAGGAGCTCATCTCCGCCGACCTCTCGCGGCGCAGCGATCGAGACGCGAGCCTTTACGACAGCTTCCGGCAGCGGATCACGTTCCCGACGTGGAACCTGCAGGGCGAGGTCGTCGGCTTCGGCGCAAGGGCCATGGGCGATGCACAGCCCAAGTACCTCAATACCTCAGAGACCCCTGTCTTCTCGAAGTCCCGAGTGATGTACGGACTCAACCGTTCGAAGTCGGCGATCTCTCGCGGCTCTGCGATCGTGGTCGAGGGGTACACCGATGTCATCGCACTCCACGAAGGTGGCCTGGATGAAGCCGTGGCGACCAACGGTGTCGCTCTTGGCGAGACCCACTTCGAGCTCCTCAAGAAATTCACCTCGCGAGCTGTCTTGATGTTCGACGCCGACGAAGCCGGCAAGGGGGCCACCGAGCGCGGCTTCGGGCTGCACCACCGGATCGGGCTCGAGGTGCTCGTCGCTCCGCTCGAGCCCGGCCGAGACCCGGCCGAAGTCATCGCGGAAGATGGACCCGAAGCTCTCCGCAAGACGATCGAGGCCGCCCGCCCCCTCATCGAGTTCAAGCTCGAGGAGACGATCGGAAAGTTGCCGCTCGACACCCCGGAGGCTCGGTCACGGGCGGTCAGGGAGGCTGTGGCGGTCCTGCGATGGCAGCCCGATCCCATCGCCCGCCACGAGTACGCCTTCCAGGTGGCGCGGAGGATCGGCGTGGACGTCGAGGTCGTGCAGATGTCCCTCAGCGAGCCGCCCCGGCCTTCTGAGAGCGGTCCAAGGAGGGAAGGCTCAGAGGGGAGCCGGCAGGTCCCGATCGAACGCAGTATCGATCGGAGGTTCCCCGGCCACGTCAAGGTCGAGAGGGAGATCCTCCAGCTCCTGCTGGTCGGCAAGTCCCGTGGGTGGGCTGAAGAGATAGAAGCAGCCGACCTGACCTCGGGCGTGCGTAGGGAGGTCCTCGAGCTTGCACGGGCGTCATCCGTGAGCGATCCAGGCGCAATCGAGTCCCTCTCGCCCGACGCTCTGGGCCTTTTCACAGAGCTCACGGTGGGGGTCACGCCCCAGCAGGTGGCAGAGCTCGAGGCGCGTGCGGGAGAGCTCGCGATAAGACTTAAGGTCTTCAGGTTGGAGAA
>JBKJYP010000019.1:0-15820 GCA_046715695.1 Actinomycetota bacterium
GACGGCGGTCTCAAGTAATCCACGCAACACCTCTCTGAGCCAGGGATGTTGAGACATCCCGAGAGAGGAGGTTGGATGAAGAAGGGACAGCGACGTCAGAACTACCGCCGCCTGACCCCTGAGGTGCGCCGGCAGGTCCTTAAGCTGGCGGCCCAAGGGCTGACCTACCAGGAGATCAAGAGCCGCATCGATGTCTCCGACGGTGGGATCGGCTTGATCATCAGACCCCTGGGTGGGGTCATCCGCAAGGACATGTTGGCCACCAGCAAGGCTCGCCTGTCGCTCGATGACCGGGTCGAAATCCGCGTGGGGCTCGAGCGCGGTCTGTCCTATAGGGCGATCGGGCGCTGCATCAGTCGTCACGCCTCCACGGTGTGCCGGGAGGTCAATGCCAACGGCGGTCGTCGCGCCTACCGCCCGATGGACGGGCACCGCTCGGCCGCGGCGAGGGCACGCCGGCCCAAACCCACCAAGCTCGCCTCCAACCCGTTCCTGTGCGGCCGCGTCGTCACCGAGCTGGAACGCTTGTTCTCTCCACAGCAGATCTCTGCCCGTCTGCTCAAGGACTTCCCGGACAATGAAGCCATGCGGATCTCGCACGAGACGATCTACAAGAGCCTGTTCGTGCAAGGCCGGGGTGAGCTGCGCAGAGAGCTGGCAGCGTGTCTGCGAACGGGACGAGCCAAGCGCATCCCCCAGGGTCGGCTCGAGAAGAGGGGTCGTATCCCTGACATGGTCATGATCAGCGAGCGTCCGGCCGAGATCGAAGACCGTGCCGTGCCCGGCCATTGGGAGGGTGACCTGTTGCTGGGCCGCAACGGCAAGAGCGCGATCGGCACCCTCGTCGAGCGTTGGTCGCGTTACGTGATGCTGTTCCCACTGCCAAAGGACCGGAGCGCCGAGCAGGTGCGCATCGCCATGACCGAGCTCATCCAGACCCTGCCGGCAGTCCTTCGTCGCAGCCTCACGTGGGATCAAGGCAAAGAGATGGCCGAACACGTGCGGTTCTCGATCGACACAGAGATCGACGTCTACTTCTGCGATCCGCATTCACCCTGGCAGAGGGGCTCGAACGAGAACACCAACGGGTTGCTACGGCAATATTTCCCCAAGGGCACCAGCCTCAGAGGACTTACAGCAGCTCAACTCCAGGCCGTGGCAGATAGCCTCAATGAGCGGCCACGAGAAACCCTAGGCTGGTCCACCCCAGCAGAGAAGCTCAGTGAGTTTGTTGCGTTGACCGGTTGAGCCGACCGACGGAAATCCCTCACTCAGTGGGGCAAGAGGGGTTAGCCGAGGGCGTTGGCTAGGTCGCCGATCAGGTCGTCTGGATGCTCGATGCCTACGGAGAGCCGGACCAGGTTGGGTGCTACCTCTATGCCCGACCCGGCGAGGCTCGCGTGGGTCATCTTGCCCGGGTGCTCGATAAGCGACTCGACCCCCCCAAGTGATTCCCCCAGGAAGAAGAGCTCGGTCTTCTCGCACATCGCCAATGCAGAGGCCTCATCCTCGAGCTCGAAGGAGACCATGCCCCCGAACAACGGCTCGCCGCTAACCGACATCTGGGAACGCGCGACATCGTGACCGGGATGCTCGGCGAGGCCCGGCCAGTGAACCTTGGTGACAGAGGGTTGCTCGAGGAGCCAGCGAGCGATCAGCTCGGCCCCCGCGCAGTGGGCTCGCATCCGCACCGCGAGTGTCTTGAGACCCCGGATCAAGAGCCACGAATCGAATGGGCCGGGGATCGCCCCGACGGCGTTCTGTAGGAACCTCAGCCGTTCGATCAAAGCTTCGTCGGTGGCTACCAGAGCACCGGCGACGAGGTCGGAGTGGCCGCCGAGATACTTCGTGGCTGAGTAGACCGAGACATCCGCGCCGAGGTCGAGAGGCCGCTGGATGAAGGGTGTGGCGAACGTGTTGTCGACGCAGACGATGGCGCCGGCCCGGTGAGCAATCTCGGTGATCGCAGCGATATCGTTGATCCGAAGCATCGGGTTCGTAGGAGTCTCGATGATCACGAGCCCGGCCCCCGCGAACGCCGCTTCATCCAGGTCGCCATGCATCGAGGCCGTCGCCCATCCGATCCCGAGCTCAGAGAAGACCTTCGCGAAGAGACGGTAGGTACCCCCATAAACGTCATCGGGGATGACCACTTTCTGGCCCGGTTTCAGGGTGAGAGCGAGTGTGGCCAGCGCCGCCATCCCCGACGAGAAGGCGACAGCGCGGCCGCGACCCTCCAGTGCGGCGAGGCATGTCTCGAGAGCACTGCGGGTGGGATTGTCGGTCCGCGAATACTCGTAACCCTTGTGCCGGCCTACGCCATCCTGCACATAGGTGGACGTCTGGTAGATCGGGACGACAGCGGCGCCGGTGGCCGGATCGGGATCCTGGCCCGCGTGGATCGCAGCCGTCTCGAAGCGCATACCATCGGTCATAGAAACTCCAAGGAAGAGAAGGACTGAGCACTCTGGATACCATGCCCGACCGCAACCCAGCCAGCGTCTCCACCGACGCTCCCCCGCGCCCAAGTAGCGGGGGTGGCCCTTCGATCGCAGTCCTGTCTCAGTGGCGCAAGGACACGAACTTCCTCAAGGTGCCGTTGCTGTATCTGACGTCCGTGATCGACGCCGGTGGCTCACCACTCCTCGTGTCGACGTTCGACCTCGCCGCTGACGAAGAGATCCCGGATGGCGTCGAGACCACCGCCGGGTTCGACCCCTACGACGCAACCTCACTAGATGAGGTCGCCGGGCTCGTGATCCCTGGTGGGGGCGACATCGACCCCGAGTGGTACGGATGCGAACGGCACCCACGCACGCACAGCGTCAATCATCGTCGCGACCGTTTCGAGAAGACCCTCTTGGAAACGGCACTCGAGCGGGATATGCCGGTGCTGGCGATCTGCCATGGGATGCAGTTGCTCAACGTCACCTTGGGCGGCACGCTTACGCAACACCTGGCCGACAAAGCGCACCTGCTCGACCACGATAGGGACATGCCGAGGACCGAGCCGGTGCACAAGCTCCGTGTTAAGGAACGCACGCCTCTCGAGGCCATCCTTCAAGACTCGATCGTGGAGGTGAACTCACATCATCACCAAGGGCTCGATCAGTTGGGGGTCGGCCTCGAAGAATGTGCATGGGCGGAAGACGGCGTTCTCGAAGCGGTCTGGTCCTCGGAGCACACGTGGGTCCTAGGGGTCCAGTGGCATCCGGAAGCGATGGCCCCCGTCGACGGCAGGCAGCAGGGCATCTTCGATAGTTTCGTCGAAGCTGCAGGCGACTACAGGATCCGCGTGAAGGCAGGCACATCTAAGGTCCGCACTGCCTGACCGGGCCACCGGGTCAGGGCAGAGCGATACCCATCACAGAGGCGATATCTGCCAAGGCACTCGAATACGACGTGCGCTGAACGAACACTGGGACGTCCGAAACGAGTAGAGCCACCGCCGGCTTGCCTTCAGTGAAGCGAGCGAGTGTGAGTCGGATCCGTCCGGCGCTTGGAACGACTACGCCTTGTAGCTCCTCTGGTGTCTTTACTTGTCCATCGGCGAAGCGAAGGGTGACCGACACCGTGGTTTCTTCGGAGGCCGGATTGATCACGATCAACGAATCCGAGGCTGGACGATCGGTCGCCGGTGGCACCCACCAGGAATCAGATGGTTCCGTGAGACCGATCTCCGACGCCATACCCTCGGCGTCGCCCGTCGACACGAAGAAGTTCTGCTCGACCACGATCGGGACATCGTTGACGGAGACGACCTTGACCCCTACGGGACCGAGATCCGCGGCGCGATCGGAGCCCACCATCTCGTCCAGCGACCAAGCCTTGACCCTGCGTGGCGGGATCTTCAGCTCGACCAGTTTCGGTGGCTGGATGATCTCTTCGTTCGTTATGAGAGAGACGGTAACCAGAGCTTCCTCGTTGCCCGGGTTCAAGATCGACAAGCGTTCGTCGTAGCCGGTTCCCACTCCACCGTCGGGGAAGTACCACTCATCAGCGGTCGCCGTCGCCCCCAACGTCAACGCGCCACCGTGTGGCCGCCCCTCAGGTTCCCCGAAGATCGCCTTCCACACCACGACACGGCCGCGGATCGTTTCGATCGAAGCCCCCAACACCGATTGGCGAAGTAGGTAGTCGTTGACCGCGAGTCCCAACGCGCCGCGAGCCGGGACCGGGACGCTCGCCAGGTTCGCTTTCAACTTGGGCCCGTCGGGTGTGTAGAACCGCACACGCACGACGGCCTCAGATGGGAAGGGGTTGTAGATGAGGAAGCGTTGGTCATAGCCGAGCGTGCTGGAACCTTCGGCGAAGAACCAGCGTGACGCACCTCGAGGAGAACAACCTGCGGCACCCGCCCCCTCGGTTGGCGTCGACAGCCCCATCGTGACCGCGGCTACCGCCGGTTCGCCATAACCCACGACATCGAGAGGCGTGGGCTCCTCTGCCGTCCGTACCACTATCTGACCCGGGGAGAGATCGAGGGGGCCCAGATCGATCGGTTCGATCCCGATCGACGCGTCGCGATCCGTGGCTACCCCCGCGATCACCGTGGCCGAAGACTCGCCGCCTTTGGGGGCCGCCGGACAGAAGACAGCGCGGACCGATGTATCCGCAGAAAGCACCGGCCTCTCCGCGACGACACCCTTCCCAACGAAGTCGATCACCAGTCCCAGGATCACGAGAACGGCCACAACTGCTGTGATCCGGGCCTCGGGAGATCCGCGACCCAGTGAGAACTCAGTTCGCTCCCTCCGGGCGGCAGCCCTACGTTCGCGTCCGGTTCGGCGCTCGCGAGGGCGCGGAGCTACCGCAGTCCTGCGTTCGCCGTTCCTCCGCTCCGGCGGCTTCTCGTCGCTCATGACCTCAACCTTCCAAATGAAGAAGTGCCGGAGCGCGACAGCGCGGCTTCCATCACCGCGAGCCAGGCGAGGCCCACGATCATCAGAAGGATCAGTTTCAGGATCGAGCGCGGATGCTCGACCTCGACAGAGCCTCTCGCTGCGGCCGGGACCGACCAAGCGTTGCCCCACTTGCGGTCTATGGGTTCGAGCTCAGACCCCCCGATGGTTGCGGTCCAATCGTCGTGTCCCGATTCCGCGAGGAACACCACGCCGGGGCCTTCGGCGTCGTCGATGAGATACGAAGCTGAGGATCGCTGCGTGGCTTGGCGTCCTCGTTCCTTGGGCAGACCGGGTGGCAGAGAACGGATGTCCTCCTCGATCGCATCCAGGTAAGGAGGGATGTCCGCGTAGAGGGCTGCCCGGGGGAATGGAACATCATTCTCGAAGATCAGGAAACTCGGCCCTTCCCGGCTGACGGCCATATCCCTTTGCTCCATCCAAGCGGACGCCTCCGTGCGCTCGACAACGACGAAGCGGATGTTGAAGCCTGCGAGCAGGCTCCCACCCTCGTCCGTCAACCCCGCGCGAACCGAGGTCACTGCGTCCTCGAACAACCTTTCCTGTTCCGCGGAACCACGTTCGAATAGATCGGTGAGCACCTGTCCCCTAGCCCCGGTTACGAAGTAGTCCCGCGGAGGACGAGCCGCGCTCGGGTCCGGCGGCGACCAGCCCTCACCCACCCACAGGGCGCGAAAGAGACCGATCTGCTCGAACTCACCGCCCAGCAGCGACCGCACCTGCGCAACAGCCGGCGTGTTCTCTCGATCGGTCCCGCGACCTGGTGCCCAATCACCCCGGATCAGAGCCGGTACGGCACCCGCGGCTATGAGAACAGCAGCGAGACCCACCACCGCCAACGTCGCAGCGTGGGCGCGTCCGAGCCCCCGACGCGGCAGGTCGAGCCGGAACGCACCTACACCGAGACCTACGAGTCCGGCGAAAGCCGCACCGGCAAGAACACCCATCTCGGTCGGAGACGCAACGATCGGTCGGATCCAACCGGCGGAGGTGAGCGACATCAACGCGCCGGTCACCGCGATCGTCCCCCATAGAACAAGCGCTGTGCGCCTGCGCGCTCCCGATCCGGTGAATACAGCGATGAGGCCGAGTAACGGCAGAGCGATGGCGATGAGGACCGGCGCTGACGGTGTCCGACCCGTCACGACCGTGGCCATGCCGTGATCGGCGAAGGAGGCTGCGTACACATCCCAGTTGCTCCCCCAAAGCCGGCCGAATGGACCGCCACCCGAGAACCATCCCGCGCTCCAAGGAAGAAGCAGCGGCACGGCTGCGAACAGACCGATGAGGGACGCCCCCAACGGACGAGGCCCGGGAGCGGCCTGGCCCATCGCTTTCCGCGCTCCCGCGAGCACCGCGGCGCAGAGTGCATAGAGGACCAGTGAGCCGGGGACGAAGGCAGCCGATACGGCGGCGCCGAGCGCAACCCTGGCGACGGTACGGCTGGGCACCCACCGAGGCGGACGCACCCAACCCGTAAGTCTCAACATCCCTCCGATAACGAACGGCGCCGCGGCTCCGAACACGAGTGCCCCGAGGGCCCCGCTCCTGAGCCCGGCGTAGCCGACAGGACCCAGCGCGTATGCGAGCCCGGCTGCAAGGCGGGACGGCTTGTCCACGAGGTCCGACACCAGCCACGCCGCGCCGAAGAAGGCGATCGCTCCGAGCCCGAGGATCAATGCTTTCTGCGCGACGCCTTCCGCACCGAACGTGAAGAGCTGGACCAGCCCAAGCAGAGCGAAAGCGGGTGGGGAGTCTCCGGGAGCTCCGAAACCCGCCCCTCTCCACGCAGTCGCCCATGCTCGCCACATCGCGGTCGTGCGCTCTGGGAAAGGAAGGAGTTCGCCGAGAGCTGCGGGCGCTGCCCACAAGAAGTGCCGGAAACCCAGGAGGAAGCCGATCGTTGCCGTTGCCAAAGCAGCCAAAGTCCAGCCCCCGGCGCGCGCTCGGATGGCCGCAACAAGGAGCCCGGGACGCTTGATCATCTCTGCGCGCCGGCCCCAGGCTTCTTCCATCCGGTCCGCTTGGTTCCCGATGTACGACCGGATCCGAGTCGTCTCTCGGACGGTGAATCGCCTGATCCGTTCGTCGGGCACCTTGCGGGATCGCTGCACCCGGGCTCTCTCCGACAAGGTCTGAGGAAGGCTCAAGAAGTTCCAGCCGAGGGCTCGGAGGAGATTCACTACTTCGCTCGGTTGTCGCAAGACGAGAAAACCCACCATCTCAGCGACCGAAAGCAGCAGATAAAGAGGAAGCAGCATCAACAAACGCAAACCCGAAACATTCTTGATGATCGTCCGTAAACGGTTGCGACGGATGTAATAGCGCGGGGGCACCAGCGGCGACGATCTCTGGCCGGTTGCGAGTGCGATCGCGTGGCGAGCACTGGCGCCTGGCTCAACGCGAACCGTGTAACCGGCGAGCCGAGCGCGCCAGCAGAAATCCAGGTCTTCAGAGAAAGCTCGCATCCGCGCGTCCCAGCCCTTCAGGGCGCTGAAGACCTCGTGCTTGACGAGCATGCACGTTGATGTGACGTAGAGCGTCTCTTTCGAGGTGTCGTGTTGACCGAGGTCGATCTCATGCTCGTCGAGGCCCTTGTACGGATAGCCGAAGCTGTCGGCCGCCATCCCGACCTCTTCCAGGACCCGTGGGTCGTCCCAGGAAACGATCTTCGGTCCGACGATCGCCGTCATCGGATCCGACTGGATCCGGGCGACCATACGTTCGACCGATAGTGGCGACAACGCCGCGTCATCGTGGATGAACAGGAGGAGATCGGCATCAGTCCTCACCCGAGAGAGAGCCCAGTTGATGGCGCCACCGAAGCCGAGGGCCCGAGGGGTGCGCAGGAATCCCCATCGCCGGCGTCGCAGGTGTCTCTTGGCGACGCGCTTGAGGGGAGGAGCTGCGCGCCAGTCCGGAGACCCGTCATCGACCACGAGCACGTCCAACCTGGCATAGGTCTGAGTGGCAAGGCCGACCAGGCAGTCGGTCAGCCATTCCCGGCCCCCGTGAGTGACGACTATGGCGAGGACACTCGGAGCTTCCTCCGGGCGCGTTTCATATGACCGTTGACTCACTTTTTCTTGAGCTCCGCTCTTTCTAGGTCGAGGCGTACAGGGTCGTACGCCGGCGGGGGGTGCGACCGACCGACCGTACCAGTCCTTCGATGGCTTCGACGGTCAGGCCCTGGCCGTGTGCTGCCCCGGCCGCACGCGAGATGTTCTCATCCATCAGCGTGCCTCCGAGATCGTTGGCACCGCACCGCAACGCCAGGGCGGCCCCCTCGAGACCCATCTTCACCCAAGAGACCTGGATGTTCGGTATAGCGCCGTGCAGTGCGACCCGGGCCACAGCGTGCATCTTCAGGGTCTCGTCCAAGGTCGGGCCCCGCCGGGCCTGGCCTTTGAGGTAGATCGGGGCGGCCATGTGGACGAATGGCAGCGGCACGAACTCGAACAGCCCCTCACCGCCCTCGCTCACGATCTCCTGGTGGAGATCCCGCACCACCAACAGATGCCTCGCCCAGTTGCGAGGGCCGTCGATGGTCCCGAACATGATCGTGGCGTTCGATCTCAACCCGACCGAGTGGGCCGCACGATGAACGGCACACCATTCTTGCGTGTTCACCTTGTCGGGACAGATGATCTGGCGGATCTCGTCGTCGAGGATCTCGGCAGCCGTCCCCGGCAGCGTCGCGAGACCTTCATCCTTCAGGCGCGCCAGGTAGTCACGCACATCGACACCAAGCGTCTCCGCACCCTGAGATACCTCGAGGGCGGTGAACGCATGGACGTGCAGGCTCGGAACTGCACGCTTGACCGCGCTCAGGTACTCGACGTAGTGGTCGCCCGTGAAGGAGCCATGGATGCCACCCTGCATACACACCTCGGTGGCACCCAACTCGTAAGCCTCGACGGCGCGCTGGGCTACCTCTTCCGGCGAGAGCAGGTATGGCTCGCCGCGCAGATTGAGCGACTTAGGCCCCTTCGAGAACGCGCAGAAACCGCAGCGGAAGTAACACTGGTTGGTGTAGTTGATGTTTCTGTTGACGACATAGGTCACGTCGTCGCCGCAGACCTCGCGTCTCATCGCGTCGGCGACCGAGAAGAGGCGTTCCATCTCGGCACCCGAAGCGGTGAAGAGGAGCGTCACCTCGTCTTCGGTTAACTCCTCGCCGTTCTCGGCTTTGACGAGCGTAGCGATCAGCGGCAGTCTCGACACCCGACCTGGGACCCTCCACGCGCCGGTGATCGACGCTTCGACCGAACGAACGGATGCCTCCATAGGAGCGGTCGTTCCACCGGAGAACCAGGTGTCCACGCGGCGATAACCCTCCGCGTCGCTCTCCGCCAGCACGGCGGGATGGAACGAACTGTCGACCCATCTGTTCAGAGCCTTGGCCGACTCGCAGAAGCGCGGGTAGACGGCGAGACGCTCGACGAGATGGAACCCGCGCTCGGCCGTCGTAAAGGCGACCTCGTCCAGCTTGGGCCACGGGCGCTCCGGGTTGACGTGGTCGGGGGTGACGGGAGAGATGCCACCCCAATCGCAGATCCCCGCATCGAGGAACGACCCGTACTCACCGGGGGTGAGGTTCGGTGGCGCCTGCAACGCAACGTCATGCGGAAGGAGCAGCCGAGCCAGTGCGAGGGTCAGTTGCATATCTGCGACCGAGGGTTCCGGGTGTTCGGACATCCTCGTCTCGGGCTTGGCCCTGAAGTTCTGAACGATGACTTCCTGTATGTGCCCATGACGACGGTGAGACTCTGCGATCGCGACCAGTGCCTCGATGCGTTCGGCCGATGTCTCGCCGATGCCGATCAGGATGCCGGTCGTGAACGGGATCTGCGCCTGACCCACGATCTCGAGTGTTGCCAACCGGACCTGTGGTCGCTTGTCCGGTGCGCCCCAGTGCGCCTCGCCCCGTGCCAACAGGCGTTCGGAGAGCGACTCGACCATCGCTCCCTGGCTCACGCTCACCTTACGCAGAGCCTCCGCTTCCTCCGTCGTGAGTGAACCTGGGTTCGCATGAGGAAGCAGTCCGCTCGCATCGAAGACCGCCCGGCACGCCTCCTCCAGATACTCGATCGTCGTAGCGAAGCCCATATCTTGCAGTTGCTGTCGCGCCTCGGGCCACCGCCGCTCGGGCTTCTCTCCGAGGGTGAACAAAGCCTCCGCACAGCCCGCCTCCTTACCGGCAACCGCGATCGCTACGGCTTCGTCGATCGTGAGGAAGGCCTTCTCGCCCGGCCGGGGGGGATGAGCGAAAGTGCAGTAGCCACAGGTGTCACGGCACAACTGGGTGAGAGGGATGAAGACCTTCTTGGAATAGGTGACACGAGGGCCGGTGGTGGCATCACGCACGGCGGATGCTCCCTCGAGCAGGATCTCGGGACGACGAGCCGCTCCGGCGAGCTCGAGAGCCTCCGTCAGATCGAGCTGCTCGCCCGATACAGCACGGGCAACGAGGACCTCGAGTCGTGTCATGCGCTGCGAGGCTACTAGACCCCTACACTCCCCAAACGATGACGAGAGTGACTGCCCTGAGCGGGGGCGTCGGCGGAGCCAAGATACTCCTGGGGTTCCAAAGAGCGATGTCTCCGGAAGATCTAACCGCCGTGGTCAACACAGGGGACGACGAAACCATCTACGGCGTCCACGTCTCTCCGGATGTCGACATCGTCACCTACTGGCTCGCCGGCATCGCCGACATGAGCCGCGGATGGGGCTTGAATGGTGACACCTTCACCGTGGTCGACGCCATCGCCGAGCTCGGGGGAGAAGCCTGGTTCCGGCTGGGCGACCGTGACTTAGCGACATGCATGGAAAGGACCCGGCGACTGGCCGGTGGGGAGACGCTAGCCGAGGTGACCGCTGCCATCGCCGGAGCACTCGGCGTTGCGGTCAAGATCCTCCCGATGTCGAATGAGCCTGTTCGCACCCGGGTCGTCTGCTCGGACGGCAGGGAGTTGAGCTTCCAGGATTACTTCGTGAAGGAGCGATGTGGGCCGGAGGTTTCTGAGCTCCTGTTCACCGGCATGGCCGAGGCGGCCGCGGGGCCCGGCGTCATCGACTCGTTGAGGTCGGCTGATCTCGTCGTCATCTGTCCGTCCAATCCCCTCGTTTCCGTCGGCCCGATCCTCGGCCTTCCGGGCATCCGCGATGCACTTCGCGAGCACCCCAAGGTCGCCGCGGTATCACCGATCATCGGGGGCAGGGCACTCAAGGGGCCCGCTTCGGACATGCTGATCTCGACCGGGAGGACCTCTAGTGCGTCGGCCGTCGCCGAGCTCTACACAGATGTGTGCGATGTGTTCGTGATCGATCAGGCCGATTCTGAGATGAAAGAAGACATCGAGAAACTGGGGATGACCGTCCTCTCTATCCCGACGGTGATGTCGACGCCCGATGACTCGGAGGCCCTGGCGCGCTCGATCCTCGAACTCGCATGAAAGAGATACGGGTCATCCCGCTGCGCGGGATCGGTGAAGTGTCCAGCGGCGACGACCTCGCACGATCGCTCGCGGAGGCGGCGTCGGGAAGCCTCGAGGACGGCGACGTTCTCGTCGTCACGCACAAGGTCGTTTCCAAAGCTGAGGGCCGGGTCCTGCCGGAATCCGAGAAAGTCGAAGCGGCACTGCGCGAATCGAAGCGGATCTTGCGCAGATCCGGTTCGCTGATGATCTCGGAGACGCATCATGGTTTCATCTGCGCCAACGCCGGGGTCGACAACTCCAACTCGATGCCCGGCGAGATCGTCTTGCTGCCCGTTGATCCCGACCTCTCGGCCCGCAGATTGCGGGCCCGGCTCCAGCATCTCTGCAACGTCGACATCGCGGTCCTGATCACCGACACGTTCGGTCGCCCTTGGCGTCTCGGCCAGACCGACGTTGCGATCGGCGTGGCCGGGATGAGTCCGTTCATGGACTACAGGGGGACAACCGATTCTCAGGGCCGGCTTCTGCTCGCAACCCGCATGTGCGTTGCCGACGAGATCGCCGGCGCGGCCGAGATGGTGATGGGGAAAGCCGAAGGGATATGCGCCGCTATCGTCCGGGGAGCGAAGATCACGCGCACGAGAGGTTCGGCGACCGACATCGTGCGCCCCCCAGGAGAAGACCTCTTCAGGTGAACTTCTCAGACGCTGTCATCGCACGTCGTTCGATCAGGTCCTTCCTCGACCGGGCGGTCCCACCGGACGCAGTTGGGCGCGCCATCGAGCTGGCCCGGCTGGCTCCCGCACCCCATCACAGCCGCCCATGGGGATTCGTGATCCTCGAAGACAAGCTGGGCAAGACCGCACTGGCCACGGCGATGGGCCATGCCTGGCTCGAAGATCTCCAAGCCGACGGGATGCCGTCGGAGAAGGCGGATGCACTCGTCGCCCGCTCACATCGCCTTCTGACTGGGGCCCCGGTCCTGATCGTGTGCACGGCAGACCTGGCCAAGGCGCACGACTACCCCGATGAGCGCCGGCGCCTCGCGGAATGGAGCCTGTTCGCTCATTCGACCGGCGCGGCCCTCCAGACCCTCATGGTGGCCCTCGCCGAAGAGGGGATCGGCTCCTGCTGGCTCTCGGCTCCCGTGTTCTGCAGGGCCACGGTGCGGGCCCATCTCTGTCTCGGAGACACCGTCGAGCCGCAGGCCCTGGTCCTCGTGGGCTACCCCGATCCCGAGTACGCGCCGCGGCCGCGGCCCCGGGTACCTCAGTCGATGGGGTAGCCTGCCCCACCGTCATGAGCCAGAACAAAGAGACCAGCCGCAAGCTGCTCGAGAAGCAGCAGAAACGCTTGGCCGAGGAGGCCCGGATCAACGCGGCCCGGAAGGCTGCACGGCGCCGCAACCTCGTGACGCTAGGGATCGTCTTGGTCGTCCTAGCCGTCGTGATGGCCCTCGTCGTGAAGGACCGCGGCAAGCCCACCGAGCTCGTCGGGGTCCCTCTAGCCGACGCGGGATGCACCGAGACGGAGCACCCGGCGCTGCAGGAGGCCGAGCACATCGAGGAGGGGGCCGCCCATGGCCCTTACAGCTCGGACCCCCCGACCTCAGGCCCCCACTACGGCACGCCCGCAGACACGGGCTTCTACCCAACCGCTTTGCCGACCGAGCAGGTCATCCACAACATGGAGCACGGCCAGATAGTTATCTGGTACGCGCCGGACATCGAGCAACGAGAGCTCGACATGGTCGAGAAGATCACGCGCCAAGAGCCTCTTGCCAATATTGCGATCCCCGCCATTAACCTCGAGCCCAATGCCAAGCTCGCCCTCACCGCATGGGGAGCGCTCCAGTTCTGCGAAGAGATCTCGGGTGAGGCGATCGACATCTTCCGGGCACAGTTCCAGGGCAAGGGTCCAGAGCAGGTCGGGGTCCCGGTCTTCGAGTTGCCCGAAGGCCTCGAGCTCCCCGAGGGGACCGAGACAGAGGAACCTCATACAGAGGGGCCTCATACAGAGGGGCCTCATACAGAGGGGCCTGAAGAGCCTGCCGAGACACCCGACCCCGAGGAAACCAAAAAGGGCGACGGCAAGAAGAACTAGCCCCTAACAAAGGGTTCTTTGCGTAGAAAGTGTCGGAAAGCGACACTGATTACGGAAAGAAGGGTTGTTAGGGGGTGCGGCCTAGGTCGGCGGCCGGGGTGACCGTGCGGAGCTGGGTCTGGGCCCCCGGTAGCTGTTCGCCCGGTTGACTCTGCGGGCTTACGGGATCGGATCCTGGGCCGTTCGTCGGTATCGACCCTTGTTGTTCTTGCCCCCTGGTAGGGATCTTGGCGATCGCAGTATCGACCTCGCGGCGGACCCCAGATATCAGCTTCTCGAGGTCCATCAATCGCTCCCGTAGTTGGGCTTCGACCTCTTTCACCTTGGCCAGACGGTTGGTCGAGCCTCTCTCGAGATCGAGGAGCTCGGCATCGGCTCGGGAACGGACATCGGCCGCGTGACGCTCGGCCTCTTCTCTCAGCTGCTTGGCGGCACTGGCGGTGTTCTCCCTGAGAAGATCGGCTTCACGCTCGGCCTGTTCCCGCAGCTTGCCACCTTCCTCCTCGGCCTCGGCGCGGATCTTGCCCGCCGATTCCTGGGCAGCTTGCAGGACGCTACCGACCTCGCGACCCAGGTTCTCGAAGGGGTCTGATTCCTGCGGTCTGCTGGCGGCTTTGAGCGCGGCCCGATAGTCACGGGCGGCTTCCTCGAGGAAAGCCTGCACCTCGTCCTTGTCATAACCGCGCAGGGTGACAAGGAACTCGCGCCCCTCGAAGTCCTCCGGTGTCAACGGCATCCAGTTCAACCTTCCCTTGAAATCGTTTCGCTAAGCCTAACCACGTTAGTTGGCCTTGAACCACGCCGTCGTCTGACGGAGCCCATCATCGAGGCCGATCGAGGGCTTCCAGCCCAGGAGCTCCCCTGCCTTGGTGGCATCGACTGCGATGCGCTGGAGCTCTCCAGGGCGTGCAGGAGCGTACTTCGGAGGCAGATCCGAGCCAACGACCTGAGCCAGCCTGGAGTAGAGGTCATCGATCGAGAGTTCCTCTCCGCTGCCGATATTGATGAGCTCTCCTCCACCCTTGTCCCGGGCGGCTGCGAACCCGGCCACTACATCCTCGACGAATACGAAGTCCCTGGTCTGTGACCCATCCCCATAGATCGTGCACGGGCGCCCCGCGATCAGGCGCCGGCTGAAGATGGCCACGACCTGGCCTTCGAGCCCGACCTCGCTGGCCGGCTCTTGGCGGGGACCATAGACATTCGATAGGGCTAGAGCGGTGTAATCGACGTCCCGCCCGAGCTTGTAGTAGCGCAGATAGTCGAGGACGACCTTCTTGGAGACGCCGTAAGGCGATTCGGGCATCGAGACCGGCCAGAAGACCTGATCTTCGGTCACGGGCAGTCGATCCTCGGTGGGCTCGCCGTAGATGCAACCACCGGAGGAGGCGAACACGACTTTCCTCGAACCCACCTCGGCCGCGGAGTGCATGACGTTGATGCTCCCGAACACGTTGACCATCGCGTCATGCAAGGGATCGGCCACCGACTTCCTGACATCGACCTGAGCGGCCAGGTGGTAGATGACTTCGGGCTTGATCCTCTTGATGAGGTCGGCGAGCGCGTTGGAGGTGACATCGGCCCTCTGGAAGCTGAACTTCCCGGTGGCGGAGGCGCGAGCGGCGCCGAGATTGGCAAGCGAGCCCGAGGAGAGGTTGTCGACGCCGATGACTTCCTCGCCTTCGGCGAGCAGCCGGTCGACGAGATGTGATCCGATGAAACCAGCGGCCCCCGTAACCAGGATCTTCATCTATTCCCCTTCGTATCCGGGCCCTTGGGCTCTTAGTACAGAGCCATCACCGAGCGTCTTACCCGAAGCTCGGGCCCCGTCTTCCACGATCACTCGCTCACCGAGGATGCAATCCGCGAGTTGTGCATCGACGCCGACGACGACACCGGGTAGCAGGACCGAGCGCTCGATCCTGGCCCCCGCTCCTATCAAGACCCCGGCACCAACGCACACCGAGGATAGCTTGGCCTCGGCCGAGACCATGGAGTCGGGAGCGAGCAGAGACCCATGACGCGGCGTCGCGCCTTGTGCCTTCCAATGGCCCGCGAGAAGGTCGAGGTTCGCCTCGAGGTACTTCTCGGGGGTCCCGATGTCCATCCAGTAGCCATCCATCCGTTGCGCGAACAGGATGTCGCCTTCGGCCACCAGGTCGGGGAAGAGGTTCCGCTCGGCCGACCAAACCTGACCACGCGGCACCCTCCTGAGAACCTCGGGTTCCATCACGTACACACCCGCGTTGATGTCGTTCGTCGGAGCCTCTGCCGGGGGTGGCTTCTCTATGAACCCCAGCACCCGCCCGGTCGCGTCCCTCGGTACCACTCCGAACGCGGAAGGATCGTCTACGG
>JBKJYP010000020.1:0-7827 GCA_046715695.1 Actinomycetota bacterium
AACGCGCCATATTGGCGCGTTCTGATCAAGTCGGCCGTGCGAGGAGGGGGAGGTAGGTGCTCCGAGCCTGGGGGTGGCCGTAGGTCGCGGCGGGGCCCCGGCTCGGTTCGGCTCGGGCTGAGAGAGGGGCCAGACCGGCCGCGTAGATCGGGCTCGTCAAGGCTCCCATCCAGTAGCCGCGGTCGAGGTACAGCTCTGCTCTCACCCATCCCTTCTGCGGCAGCGCTACGGATGTCTCGTAGGTGACAGATGTCGAAGTCATGAGCTCGTCCACGATGGCTTCGCCCGAGACGACGATGCGCAGGTGGTGGCCGATGCCGTTCTCGACCTCGACGGACAAGGCCAGGTCACCCTCTGCTCGGACGGTGCCGCCGATGCCGGCGGTGCGCCCTCCGGACCATGCCTCGGTCGCAGTCATGCTCAGCCGGGGCCCGAACAAGACGGGGGGCTCGGCGGAGATGGTCGTACGTCCGGCGCGTACGCCGTTGATGATCGCTTGAGGTGTGCGGTCGGTTGCGAACACCCATGTCGTGGGTTGCCCGACGCCTTGCAGTGCTGCCGTCGATCGCCAGTGGTTGTCGCTACCGCCGACGGCGGGCATGCGTTTGCGGGAAACGAACTCCTTCTCCCACCACGGCAGCGACAGGTAGTTGTCCGCGTCCGCGAATGGAAGGACGTCGTGTCGAGCCGGCCAAGAGATGTTCCAAACCTCAAGGGCATGGAAACCGAGTGACGCGAGGACGCCATACCCCCAAGAGATGTCCTCGCCATCAGACTGATTCCCATAGAAAGGATGATTCAAGACGGTGATCCCCTTGCGCTCGCGCACAGCGGCGAAGAACCGCTTCAGCGCAGCATCACCCTCGAAAGAGTCAGAACCATCAGTGTCGGTGATGATCTCGGAGAGGAGGGCCTTGTCGGGCACGAAGACGCCGGCGTGTCCCCCGCTCAGCGAGTGCTCATAGCCGGGAACGAGGACCAGTTGCGATGACGCGTACCCCGGATCGACCAAGGCTTCGACCCTGTTGTGATCGGTGATCGCCAGGAAGTCGAGCCCGCGCAACTCAGCCTGCTGGATCTGCTCGCCCGCGGTCCAACCGAACGTGTAGAACTCCTCGGATCCGGTGTTGTCGTCGGCAGGACCGCCCCACACATCGTGGCTGAGCACCGTGTGGCAGTGGAAGTCGCCTGCGAGCCACTCGCCTTGGACGTGCCCCTGGTCCCCCGCCCATGCCGGCCAGGCCGGCAGAGAGGCGATCGCTCCGGAGGCGGCGGCCAGCTCGATGAAACGTCGACGAGAGAGAGGCACCTGTAGGGATTTCTCCCCTAGCCGGTCGCGTCCTCCTGCTGCTGTTGTACTCGGCGGCGAGCGACGTAGAGGGGGATCCGGTCCCGGTAGCCCTTGAGCTTCCTCGTCCCGATCGGCTGCGCCCGGAGTGATGGATCCTCTTTGAGGACATCTCGTGTGTCCTTGCTCACCAGGAGGGTCCCGGGTCGTGCTTGGTTCACGACGCGGGAGGCGAGGTTCACGACCTGGCCGTAGTAGTCGCCGTCCTGCATCAGCACCTCGCCCCAGGCGACACCGGCCCGGGCGGGTGGAAGAAGCTCGTGGCTCTCCAGCTCGTCGATCAGATCGAGTGCGATGGCGCAAGCCTTAGCCGCATCCGGAGCCACGAACATGACCTCGTCTCCGATGAGTTTCACCACCAACCCGCCTCGACCGGTAACGAGGTCGCGGCATCTCGACTCGAAATCGGCGAGAACCTTGCCCAGCTGATCGGGGGGGAGCTGGGAAGAGAACGATGTGTAACCGACGAGGTCGACGAAGCCGACGGCGCGGCGCGTCTGCTCGACCCCTGACACGTCTGCGGTGACAAGCATCCGGCGAACGGCCGCCTCGATGTGATGGCGGTGAAGCACATCCATCGCTTCTGTGATCTGAGGCATCATCTGCGCGACCTGGATATTGGCCTGCGCGATCGCTAGTTCGCCTCCCCCGGCCTCTTCGATGGGATTCCGTACCGCCGTGATGAATGCTGTCGTCTCGGCTTCAGCCATGCGAGCCATCGAGGCTCCATAGACACGTACAAGCTGCAGGGTGAGGTCGCGGCCGAAGATCGTCTTGATGCTCTCGAGCAAAGTCATCACGCCGACGAGTCGTTCGGTGAACACCTTGTCATCGGGCCCGGGGTCGGGGAAGCCGGCCGCCCTCCAGATCTCGAGGCCGATCTCTTCGCTGACTCCGGCTCTCTCGGCGCCCTCCTTGAGAGTGAGCCGGTGGCCTGGATAGAGCACCTCTTCCTCCGCGACGTAGGCGAGGCGACCCTCCTTGTTCGCCTCGACCATCCGATCCAGGGTCACTCCGTGCTCGAGGTTGAAACCGATCACCGCGAGCCGGTCTTCGCCGTTCGGCATGCCCGGGTCATAGAGGCCCAACTCTTGGAGCTTGTGGACGTCGAGCTCAGACATCGTTGTCCTCCTGTCGTAAGAGGTGCAAGAGCATGCGGGCGAAGTAATCGGGCGCGAAGCGGTCCGGCTCGATGAGCTTCTGAAGCATGTAGCCGTCGAATAGTGCAACGATCGCGGACGCGAGCTCGTCGGTGTCGATGCTCACATGCACGCCGAGCTCTTGGTGCTGCGCTTCGATCATCATCCCGATGCTCGCGCGCCATGTCGCGTACTGATCCGCGAAGCGCTTGCGTACCCTCTCGTTCCGAACGGACTCCATCCAGAGATCTGTGAAGAGCTTGCACCATTCAGGTTCCTCGGTAACGAGCGCTGCAACGAACATCCCTCCGTTGTGGATCCGCTCGGCGGCGGTGTCGCCCTTGGTGAAGGCATGCGCGATCGCGATCAGGTGCTCGTTCGTCTTGATGTCGACGAGCTCGAGGAAGAGGTCTTCCTTGCTCTCGAAGTTGGAGTAGAAGGCCCCCCGGGAGAACCCGGCCGTCTCGGCTATGTCTTCGACGCTGGTTGCGCCGTAGCCCTTGGCGGCGAATACGGCAGCCGCCGACTCGAGGAGGGCGTCCTTCGTCGCTGCCCGCTTCTCGTCCCGGGTAAGCCTTACAGGTACTCCCAAAGGGTGAGCCTCCACATCCAATGATGCATTACGATACAGGAGTGTATCTGGATACTAGGCTGTATGCAACTCGTCCGGCTCGGGTGCAAGGGTCGCCAGCCAGACCCAGTAGATGAAAAGCACCTGCAGCGGGAGTCGCGCGAGCAAAGTGGCGGGGCCCCCGGGCACGTCCGGGTACTTGTCTGCGTTCAGAGCCATGAACACGTTGGCCGGGAAAACCGCGACCAGGGTGGCGATGAGGAACATCCCGGCAGGGCGTCGCGTCTTGGGGAACATCGTCCCGAGCGCCCCGATCATCTCGGCCACACCCGAGATGTAGACGAGCTCGGTATGAGCCGGGAGTGATGGCGGGATGATGTTCTCGTAGAAACGCGTCGAGATGAAATGGTTCACGCCGGCCAAGAACATCACCGGCCCCGCGAAGAAACGCGCGACGCGACGCATCAGGAAGCGGAGACGCGCCAGGCGCGGGTATCGGGGAGCGGGGTCAGGACCTTGGTCAGCTCATCGCGCAGATGCTCGTAGTCCGGCGGGAGAGATAGACCTTCGCCCAAGCTCTCGGCCGGCTCGTCGACCGCGAACCCCGGGCCCATCGTCGCGATCTCGAACAGAACGCCCGATGGCTCCCGGAAATAGATCGAACGGAAATAGAAGCGATCGATGATCGGGGTCACCTGGCCCCCGGCAGCCGCCACCCGATCTCGCCACCCACTGTGGTGCTCCATAGGACAAGCCCAGGCGACATGGTGGATGGTTCCCGCACCGCTCACCCCCCGCGGGCTCGGAGCCTCGTCGTATGAATAGAAGGAGCCTCTGCTCTCGCCGTGGGCGTCCCAGCTGCCGCCTTCTCGGCGCTCGAACCCAACAGCGTTCTCGAGGAAGGATGCACTGGCTTCGGGGTCGGTGCTGTAGGCGCGCACGCCGTCGAAGCCGGCGATCGCGTGTTGTTCGGGGATCTCAGGGTGTCGGGCACGAAGAGGCTCCTCATCAGTCTCGACCACTCGCAATTCGAGCGCGAGGCCTTCCGGGTCGTGGAAGTTGAGCCTGCCCTCTCCTCTGCTCGGAGTGATCCCGGCCCCCTCCAACCCGTCCGACCAGAAATCGATCGATGCTTCGGAACCCACCCGCCATACGACACGGTGGACCATCCCCGCGCCGGCCCGGCCCGGGGGCACCCCGGGGTACTCGAAGAACGTTAGGTCCGATCCGGCGCTGCCTTTCTCATCGGCATAGAACAGGTGATAAACGGTCGGGTCATCCTGGTTGACCGACTTCTTGACGAGGCGCAAGCCCATCAAGCCCGCATAGAACTCGACGTTGCCCGGCGCGTCGCCGGTGATCCCCGTGATGTGGTGGATGCCGTTAAGTCTCATATCCATCTCGCTCCAACCTTCTCCAACCACTCCTTGGCGATCTCTAATTCCTGAAGGGTCAAGTTGTGCCCCCCCGGGAAGATCGCGTGCTCCACGTCTGCTCCGAACTCCCCCAGCTCTTCGGCGAGATGAGCGGACATCGAAGACGGGATCATCGTGTCCTGGCTGCCCGATGTGATCAGGACGCTTGTCCCTTCGAGGTCGACGGGCGCATCCGGCTCGAAAGGCAGCAGGGCGTGCAACAGGGCCGCTTTCACGACCTTGCCCGGATGTCTCAGCAACAAACTGGCCGCGATGTTGGCACCGTTAGAGAAGCCGACGACCACTAGGGCGGCTCGGTCGAAGCCGTAGCGGCCGGCGGCTGCGTCTATGAAAACCGCCAGCTCGTCCGTGCGGAGCGCGAGGTCCTCGAGGTCGAACCGACCCGTCGCCAAGCGCTTGAAGAACCGGGGCATCCCGTTCTCGAGGACCTTGCCCCGGGGGCTGAGCAGGTTGGCATCCGGGGCGAGCTCCCGTCCCAAGGGGATCAGATCGCTCTCATCACCACCGGTCCCATGGAGAAGCAAAAGGGTCGTATCGGCGAGGCCGTGCTCGTAACGATGGGTGAATCCCAGGTCACTCATGGTCAACATCTTCCTTCGCTCTCGCCAAGCCGACCGCTCACTTCTTCCTTCGCTCTCGCCAAGCCGACCGCTCACTCTGACTATCATCCCCACACCGATGCCCTCCGCGAAGACCAAGCCAACCGCTCGCACGACCGCTTTCGTCCTTGGAGGTGGCGGGCACATGGGCGCTTATGAGGTTGGGATGCTGCGGGGTCTCGTCGAGGCTTCCATCGTCCCCGACCTGATCGTGGGCACTTCGGTGGGTGCCATCAACGGCGCCGCGATAGCTGCCGACCCCTCGCCGGAAACGGTCGAACAGCTCGAGAAGATCTGGACGAACCTCGAGGAAAGCGGAGTCTTCGCGGGGTCGATGTTGACCAGCGCGAGGACCCTGGTGAGAACGAGGACGTCGATCCACCCCAACAGGCCCCTGCGAAAGATGCTGGACGACCTACTCGACGCGAAGACCTTTGCGGATCTGAAGGTCCCGTTCCAATGCGTCGCGGCCTCGATCGAAAGGGCAGCCGAGCACTGGTTCGAGACGGGGGACCTTGTCGACGCGATCCTGGCATCGTCGGCGGTGCCGGGCATCCTGCCTGCTGTAGCCATAGACGGCGAGCACTTCGTGGACGGGGGCATCGTGAACAGCATCCCCGTGAGCCGGGCGGTCGAGCTGGGGGCCAAGGAAATCTACATCCTCCATGTCGGTCGGATCGAAAGACCGCTCACCGCTCCTAAGAACCCCTGGCAGGTCGCGATGGTCGCTTTCGAGATCGCCCGCCGTCACCGTTTCGCGAGGGATATCGCATCACTGCCCAAAGGTGTCGTTGCTCACGTCCTCCCGTCGGGCGAACCCGAGCCCCCGCGCTACGACAGCCTCTCGCAGTTGCGTTACCGGAACTTCCGCTCTGTAGCGAAAAGGATCGGGCTGGCATACGAGGCGACAGGGGCTTACCTCACCGATCCGAAGAGAGCCTGATGGACCGTCTCCCTCCACGGATCGTAAGAAGGGTCGTCCTCGCTCCACTCGTGCTCGCGCTATGCCTCGTCATATTCGCGTTCGGGCCGTTCCTACTGCTGCTCGCTTTCATCGCCGACCTCTTCCTCCCTGGGAACCTGAGAACCGTCCGGCTCCTTTCGTTCGCGCTCTTCTATCTGCTGATGGAGATCATCGGTCTGGTCGCCATGTTCGTGATCTGGATCATGAGTGGTTTCGGCTTGAAGATGCGCTCCCCCGGCTTCGTCGAGCTCAACTACCGGTTCATGGCCTGGTGGCTGAAGATGATGTATCTGGCGGTGTCCGTGCTCTTCGGGCTTCGCATCAACATAGAGGAAAGGCCCGTCCCGCAGCCCGGCCCCCTCTTGATCTTCTGCAGACATGCGGGTCCCGGCAACTCACTGCTGCTGATCGGCACGATGATGATCGCCTACGGCAGGCGGCCCCGAGTGGTGATGCTCGCGAAACTGCAATGGGACCCACTCTTCGACACGATGGGGAACCGCTTGCCCAACCGTTTCATCACCCACGACAAGAAAAGCAGCGCCCGCTACATCGAATCGATCGGTGAGCTGGCCGAGAACCTCGGTGATCGCGACGCCTTCGTCCTCTTTCCCGAGGGCAAGGACTTCACCCAGCGGGTCCGAGAGAAGGCGATCCAGCGCCTTCGTGACAGTGGCTTCCTCAGACATGCGGGACGAGCCGAGGAGATGCACAACGTTTTACCTCCTCGACACCGGGGACCGCTGGCCGCGATCACGCACGCCCCCGAAGCCGAAGTCGTCTTCGTTGCTCACTCGGTCCTGGAAGAGCTCGGAGAGTTCAAGGAGTTATGGCGACGTATGCCGCTCAAGGAGCCGATCGACGCTCGCTACTGGCGGCTACCGCCGGATCAGGTCCCGAAGGAAGAGGAAGAGTTGATCGAATGGCTCTACGAATGGTGGGACAAGATCGACCACTGGATCGACGAGCACAAGACGGAAGAGGCCCCGGTCAGCAAGGCCGCCCGGTGAGGCGATCTGTTTGTGGGGTCGATGACAAGACCAGGTGATACGCGCTGTCACCCGACGTACAGAGCATCGGCTCTTGTCCGTCTAGAACTCTATCGAGGACGTCCGACATCGGGCGGGGCCAGGGAACATCCCATATGAGCCCGAGGGTGATCTCTCCACCGCTTCCGGCCCGGGGGTCGAGCCCGATCGTGTAACGACCGGGGGCCGGACTCTCGATGAACACGGCGCGGGCTTCCCGATACATCGTCAACGGGTTCTCTCGTATCGACCGGCTCCGTTGACGGCCTCCGGGGCCGTCGACCATCAGGTCGAAATCCCGCGTCGCGCTGCCCCACGCCGCGGTCACATAAACGGAGCCGGCCGGGCGAGGCAAGTCGAGTGTGACCCCCCTCCAGAAGTGACGAGCGTCTGGAATCGGAAGGGTCGCGTCCCATCCGTCAAACCGGCCATCGACAGAGCTAGCCCGGCGATCGTCACCTCTTGCAGGCTCGAGACCCGGAATAGATTCTCGATGAACGCCTCGTCCGGATAGGCGTTGCTGCCGTCTCCGTAGAAGGCTTCCGTGAAGAACGCGGGGATCCCTCTGATCTGGAAGCTCTCTTGCGTGAACGGAACGGCGCGGCTCGCCGCTCCCCAATACACATCGTCGGCACTTGCGAACGGATCCGCGCACTGCCCGAGTTGCAGGCAGGCCTGTTTCTCCTCATATAGCTCCTAGGTCGCCGCGTCGGCGGCCGCAGCGCGCCAGACCTCTCCGGCG
>JBKJYP010000021.1:0-6504 GCA_046715695.1 Actinomycetota bacterium
GTACCACTCGGTGCGGCTCATCTCGGCTCCGCCCAGACGTCCGGCGCACTGCACCCGGATGCCCTTAGCGCCATGGCGCATGGCGGTGCCGACTGCCTTCTTCATTGCTCGCCGGAACGAGACGCGACTCACGAGTTGTTCGGCGACGCCCTGCGCGATCAGCTGACCGTCGAGCTCGGGCTGCTTCACCTCGATGATGTTCAGGCGAACGTCGGTGGGTTTGCCGTAGAGCTTTGACTCCATGAACTCGAGCTGCGAACGAAGCCTCTCAGCCTCGGCGCCGCGGCGGCCGATCACGATGCCCGGACGCGCTGTATGCGCGTCGATCCGGACCCGCTCACGGGTGCGTTCGATCTCGATGCGGCTGATGCCGGCGTGCGGCAGCTGCCCCAGCAGGTACTCGCGGATCCGCAGGTCGGCCTCCAGGTACTCGCCGTACTGCTTCTCCGAGAACCAACGCGACTTCCAATCGGTGTGTATCCCGAGGCGGAAACCGTAAGGATGAACCTTCTGGCCCATCAGGCCTCGCCTCCCTCGTTCTTCTCAGGTGTTCCGGTGGGTGTTTCGGTTGCTTCCGGCTTAGGGGCCGCCGGCTTCTTGGCTTTGGCCCTTGGTTCGCTCTGGGGTCCGCCCGAGGTCGTCCCCTTGGTGGTCTTCTTGGCGGTGGTCTTCTTCTTGGTCGGCGCCTCAGTGGCGGGCTTCGTCGCAGGGACGGTGATAACCGCTTCCGGAGAACGGCCCACGACCACGGAGATGTGACAGGTCCGCTTGCGGATCCGAGTCGCGCGACCCATGGCCCGAGGACGGAACCGCTTGAGGGTCGGTCCCTCGTCGGCCCATGCCCGCACCACGATCAGCTCGTCGCCGGGGAGACCTCGGTTGTGTTCGGCGTTGGCGATAGCCGACTCGAGCACCTTTCCGACCGGCTCGGAAGCCGCCTTGGGCGTGAACTGCAAAACGCGCCGGGCATCGTCGACATGGCGGCCACGGATCAGGTCGATGACCTGGCGTGCCTTCGTCGGCGACATGCGGATGTAACGCGCCGTCGCGATCGCTTCCTGGACGTCTGCAGCTATCTTGCGTGCCATCTATCTGACCTTCGTCGATCTCTCGGAGCCGCCGTGCGTACGGAAAGCGCGCGTCATGGCGAACTCGCCGAGCTTGTGGCCGACCATGGACTCGGTCACGTACACGGGAACGTGCTTCCGACCATCGTGAACTGCGATGGTGTGCCCCACCATCTCCGGGATGATCGTCGAGCGACGCGACCACGTCTTGATGACCTTCTTCTCGTTGCGTGAGTTCATAGCGTCGATCTTGATAAGGAGGTGGTCGTCGACGAACGGACCCTTCTTCAGGCTGCGTGGCATCTAACGACCTCTCTTCTTGCCTCGGCGGCGGATGATCATCTGATCGCTCGCCTTCTTGTGTCTCGTACGTCCTTCTTTCTGACCCCACGGGCTGACGGGGTGACGTCCACCTGAGGACTTGCCCTCGCCACCACCGAGCGGGTGGTCCACCGGGTTCATGGCAACACCACGGACCGACGGTCTCTTGTTCTTCCAGCGGTTGCGCCCGGCCTTGCCGATCGAGATCAGCTCGTGCTCGGCGTTGCCGACCTCGCCCACGGTGGCGCGACAGTCGATGGGCACCAGTCGCATCTCACCCGAGGGCAGACGCAACGTGGCGTTTGCTCCCTCCTTGGCGATCAGCTGAACCGAGGAACCTGCCGAGCGGGCCATCTTGCCGCCGGCCCCCGGCTTCAGCTCGACGTTGTGAACGACGGTACCAACGGGGATGTTCCGAAGGGGCATCGCGTTACCGGCTCGCACATCAGCGCCTGGGCCCGACTGCAGCACGTCGCCCACCTTCACCTTGTTAGGCATGAGGATGTAGCACTTCTCGCCGTCCTTGTAGTGCAGGAGGGCGATCCGGGCGTTGCGGTTCGGGTCGTACTCGATGTGCGCCACCTTCGCGGGAACGCCATCCTTGTTGCGACGGAAATCGATCACGCGGTAGCGGACTTTGTTGCCGCCGCCCTGGTGACGCGTGGTGACGCGGCCGTAGGAGTTCCGGCCGCCCTTCTTGGGCCGAGGCTCGAGCAGACTCTTCTCAGGGGTAGCGCGCGTCAGCTCCTTGTAGTCCGAGAAGGACTGGAACCGGCGGCCCGGTGATGTCGGCTTGGCTTTACGGATCGGCATCTATATCCCCTATGTCTGCTGCTCGAAGATCTCGATCTTGTCGCCGGGGGCGAGTTTGACCACCGCTCGTTTGGTGGCAGCGCGCCGGCCCTCGACGAAACGGAAGCGCTTGGTCTTGCCCTTGCGGTTGAGTGTGTTGACGTTAACGACCTTGACGTTCCAGATCGCTTCCACGGCCTGGCGGATCTCGGTCTTGTTGGCGTCTGGGTGCACGACGAACGTGTACGCGTTGGCGTCGAGGAGCGAGTAGCTCTTCTCGGACACCACCGGGGCGATGATCACGTCGCGGTGCGTCGACTTGGTCGAGCTCATGTCACCACCTCGGTAGCTTTCTTAGCTGTTGTGTACGCGTCGACGGCCTCGGTCGTGAAGATGATCTGGTCGGCCACGAGCACGTCGTAGATGGACAGGTTCGTGTGGAACATAAAAGCCAGCCGGTCGAGGTTGCGGAAGGCCCGATCGACCGTCTTGGACGCCTCGGCGGCGGGATCGATCACGAGGAGCAGGCGGCCATCGATGCCGGCTTGCTTGAGTGCAGCCGCCGCCGCCTTCGTCTTCGTCTCGGTGAAGCCGTCGAGCACCCACACTCGTCCCTCGTTCACCTTCGAAGCGAGAGCCGAGCGCAAAGCGGCACGGCGCATCTTCTTGGGGAACCGCACGGTGTAATCGCGAGGCTTGGGACCGAACACTGTTCCACCACCGACCCAGATCGGGCTCCGCGTGGAGCCGTGGCGGGCGCGACCTGTGCCCTTCTGGCGCCAAGGCTTCTTGCCACCACCCCGGACCTCCGAGCGCGTCTTGGTGCTCGCGGTCCCGGAACGGGCCGCGGCCAGCTGAGCGGTCATCGCCTGGTGCATGAGCGCAGTGTTGATCTCGCCCCCGAAGAGCTCATCAGGGAGGTCGCGGGTGCCGGTGGACTTGCCGGTGCCGTCGATGACCTTGACGGATATCGTTTGGCGTCCGGCCGAGCCCGCCCGCTGTGCCATCAGCTCACCTTCCTGTCGTCACGACGCCTCGAACGAACTGCGGAACGGATCATGAGCAGTCCACCCTTGGGACCGGGAACGGCGCCCCGGATGAGCAGGATGTTGCGCTCGGCATCTGCCTTGATCACACGGAGATTGAGTGTCGTCACACGCACATGACCCATGTGGCCGGCCATGCGTGTTCCCTTGAATACGCGAGCGGGCGTCGCGCACGCCCCGATGGAGCCGGGGCTGCGGTGCTTGCGCTGGGTGCCGTGGCTGGCCGAGAGGCCTTTGAAGTTGTGACGCTTCATGACTCCGGCGAACCCCTTGCCCTTGGTGACACCGATCACGTCCACGATGTCACCGGCCTCGAAGATGTCGGCTTTCAGCTCGGAACCGGGGGCATAGTCACTCAGGTCGTCGAGACGCAGCTCGACAAGATGACGCGTGCCTTCTAGCTGGGCCTTGGCGAGGTGTCCCAACATCGGCTTGTTCAGTTTCTTGCCGGTCCCGAATGCGAGCTGGATCGCGGTGTAGCCGTCGGTGTCGGTGGTCTTCACCTGGGCGACGCGACAAGGCCCGGCCTCGACGACCGTAACGGGCACGGCCCGTCCGTTCTCGTCGAACACCTGGGTCATCCCGATCTTGCGACCGAGGATCCCTTTGACCGATGACATGTCTCTCTGTGCCCCTTCTTCTTCTTCGGTTAGAGCTTCAGCTCGATGTCGACGCCCGCCGGTAGGTCGAGTCGTTGGAGCGAGTCGACCGTCTTGGGCGTCGGGTTCACGATGTCGAGCAACCTCTTGTGCGTACGCATCTCGAAGTGCTCGCGTGAGTCCTTGTCTTTGTGTGGCGAACGAACGACCGTGTAGACCGAGCGCTCGGTCGGGAGAGGGATCGGACCGTTCACGCTCGCTCCGGTACGCGTAACGGTCTCGACGATCTTCTTCGCCGACTGATCTATGACCTCGTGGTCATAGGCCTTGAGCCTGATACGGATCTTCATGCCGCTTGCTGCCATGTCTGTCGTCTCTTCTCTTCTGAGTGGGTGGGTGGACTACTCGAGGATCTTGATGACACGGCCGGCACCCACGGTGCGGCCACCTTCACGGATGGCGAAACGAAGACCCTCGTCCATAGCGATGGGCTGGATCAAAGTCACGGTCATCTCAGTGTTGTCACCCGGCATGACCATCTCGGCACCGCCCGGAAGCTCGACCGAGCCGGTCACGTCGGTGGTACGGAAGTAGAACTGTGGCCGGTAGTTGTTGAAGAACGGCGTGTGACGACCGCCCTCGTTCTTGCTCAAGATGTAGACCTGAGCCTGGAACTTGGTGTGCGGCGTAACGGAGCCGGGCTTCGCGAGCACCTGGCCGCGCTGCACTTCGTCCTTCTTGGTGCCTCGAAGCAAGATGCCTGCGTTGTCGCCGGCCTGGGCCTCGTCGAGCATCTTGCGGAACATCTCGATACCCGTGACCGTCGTCTTGCTGGTCTTGGCCTCGATACCGACGATCTCGATCTCTTCGCCGACCTTGAGCTGACCCTGCTCGACACGGCCGGTCACGACGGTGCCCCGACCGGTGATCGTGAAGACGTCCTCGATGGGCATGAGGAACGGCTTGGCAACATCACGCTCGGGCTCGGGGATGTACTCGTCGGCGGTCTTCATCAGCTCGAGGATCCCCTCGGCCGCGGCCTCATCCCCTTCGAGGGCCTTGAGAGCCGAGACACGGGTAACGGGGATGTCGTCGCCGGGGTACTCGTACTCGGTGAGGAGCTCGCGGACCTCGAGCTCGACGAGGTCGAGGAGCTCGGGATCGTCAACCGAGTCAACCTTGTTCAGGGCAACGACGATGAAAGGCACGTTGACCTGACGGGCGAGAAGAACGTGCTCACGCGTCTGGGGCATCGGGCCGTCGGCGGCCGATACGACGAGGATGGCGCCGTCGATCTGGGCAGCGCCGGTGATCATGTTCTTGATGTAGTCGGCGTGGCCGGGCATGTCGACGTGCGCGTAGTGACGGTTGTCCGTCTCGTACTCGACGTGCGCGATCGCGATCGTGATGCCCCGCTCTTTCTCCTCCGGGGCTTTATCGATCTGGTCGAAGGCGGTGAAGGACACGTTGGGGTTACGGTCGGACAGCACCTTGGTGATGGCCGCGGTCAACGTGGTCTTGCCATGGTCGATGTGGCCCATGGTGCCGATGTTTACGTGCGGCTTGGTGCGCTCGAATTTCTGCTTGCCCATCCCCTATCTCCTTCGTCTTCCGACTTGTACTTGGCTGTTACTTGGACGTTGGTTCGCCACGGACCGTGGCGACGATCTGCTCTGCGATCGCGTTCGGTACTTCCATGTACGAGTTGAACTGCATCGTGTAGGTAGCTCGGCCTTGCGTACGGCTGCGCATGTCGGTCGCGTAACCGAACATCTCGGCCAGCGGGACCTGGGCTTTGATGATCTGGTCCCCACCGCGCTGCTCGTATGAGCCGATCTTGCCTCGGCGGCTGGAGAGGTCACCGATGATCTCGCCCATGTACTCGTCCGGCGTGACGACCTCGACATCGAAGACGGGCTCGAGGAGCGTGGGCTTGCCCTTCTTCGCACCTTCTTTGAAGGCCATCGAGCCGGTGATCTTGAAAGCCATCTCGGATGAGTCGACGTCGTGCGAGGAACCATCGAGCAGCACCACGCGGATGTCGACCACCGGGTAACCGGCGAGGACACCGGAAGCCATGGCTTCCTGAACGCCTTGGTCCACCGCGGGGATGTACTCGGTCGGGATGCGCCCACCGGTGACCTTGCTGATGAACTCGTATCCACCACCCGGGCCCGTGGGCTCGAGGGCGAGGATCACGTGGCCGTACTGGCCCTTACCACCGGTCTGCTTGACGTAGCGGACCTCGGCCTTCTCGACCGGGTTCTTGATCGTCTCGCGGTAGGCGACCTGAGGCTTACCGACGTTGGCGCCGACCTTGAACTCGCGGATCAGGCGGTCTACCAGCACTTCGAGGTGGAGCTCGCCCATCCCGGAGATGATCGTCTGGCCGGTCTCTTCGTCGGTGTGGACCCGGAACGTGGGGTCCTCTTCCGACAAGCGCTGCAGAGCGATGCTGAGCTTCTCGGAGTCGGGCTTTGACTTGGGCTCGATCGCGACGTCGATGACGGGAGCCGGGAAGGTCATCTCTTCGAGGATCACCCGGTCGTTCGGGTCGGACAGCGTGTCACCGGTGAGTGTCTGCTTGAGACCGACGACGGCGACTATGTCGCCTGCGAAGACCGCGTCCTTGTCCTCTCGGTGGTTCGCGTGCATCTGGAGGATGCGGCCGATCCGCTC
>JBKJYP010000022.1:0-5446 GCA_046715695.1 Actinomycetota bacterium
AGGGCGTCCTCACGCACGATCCCGTCCCCGCTGAAACCAGGGTCGAGCTGTCCATCGCCCGTATAGCTCGCTATCGTCCAGTGGGGGACCTTGGTCGTAGCCAAGCACTCACCGAGGCAGGTCGTGAAACCGCCGGCCATTATCCTGCCCTGCTGCCCCAGAGACATCGACGTGAGGACATCGTCTATCCCGATATCCGTCACCGCGTCACCCCCGTTGCCGAAGGTCGCGTCGCGATCCGCGGGAGCCGCATACGCAAGCAGCGGGATCATCATGAGAGCGACACCCAGCAGGAGGGTCGGAGCCACCCTCGATCGCAGCATCGTCATCCCTCTCATCAACAGTCGAAGGTCTTGTGGGTGGAGCTCGGGAGGTGGTCGGCATCGCCTTCGAAGCGCACCTTGAAGCGGCATCGATCAGCCTTCGGATGGTTGAACTTGGCGACGTAGGAGCTGAACTCGTCGAGGGCCACATCCTTGTCGCCGACCTTGACGAAGTCACCGGAGTCACGCTTGAAGAGCGTGACCTTCACCATGAGGCCCTCATGCGGCGGCTCGACTTCACCCGAGGCCTTCAGCCTCTCAGGCGTCTTCGCGATGTCGAGAGAGATAGAGGACTCCACGCGATCCACAGGAGCCGTGGGACCTGGACCCGGGGTCGGCGAGGCGGTTGTCGTCGGTGCCGGTTCCGGCTCGCCGGTGTTGTCGCCCAGGAACCGGGTCAACGCGAAGTCCTGCTCACCGTTCTGGGTGATCGACCCGCCGACGACGACCTTCAGACCACGTTGGAGCCGGCCAAACTTGTCCAGCCCGATAGCGGTCGCCGCATCGTTGCCGGCTAACGGTGAGACCAGAAGGCCATTGGCGCCGAAGTTGGGGTCGGGGGTCCCGTTGGGTAGGTAACGCGCCACCATGCGGTCGACATCGCCGTTAAGGGACGTGTAACCGGCCAGGTAGATGTTGCCGTCAGGAGTCACTGCGATCGCGGTTGCACGATCGTTGGCACCGAATCCGTTGAAAGTCCCACCTCCGCCCGCGTTGCCGACGCTCCCCGTTCCGAAACTCGTATCTACGGTCCCGTCGTTGTTGTAGCGGACAAGTGCGAAGTAGCAGACCGTCGAGTCGGGATAACAGGTGTTGCCCGCAGCGAGGATCTTCCCGTCGGGGAGGAACTTCAGTGCACTGATGCCGTCGTCGCCGCCATAGCGATTGACCCCCGTCGCCACGATCCCGTCTCCACCGAACGAGGTATCGAGGGAGCCGTCGAAGTTCACTCTCATCAACGCGAAATCGTGATCGTGCCCATTCCAGGCGAACCCGCCCACAAGTAACGTCGACCCGTATATACCGTCGTTACCGTATTGCATGACAGCAGTGGTCGCTTCGTCGTAACTCCCGAGGATGTCGACCCTGAGGACGCCGTTGTTTGCGAAGTTCGGGTCGAGATCCCGAGTTCCATCGCCGAGCACGCCAACAAGGAAGTCTCGGTCGTTGTCGGCACCCATGGCGCCGGCGAACATGAGCGTCGGGAAGTAGCCGACCGCGTTGGCGACACTTGGGATCCGAGCGCCCGTTTCCGACAGCCCGGGGCTGAATGGCCAGATCCCCGGCCGGCAGGGCGCGGGATCGTGATCTCTGCAGGGGGGGAAGTAGCCCTCATGGTCCCCGCTCTCCGTGTAACCAACGATCGTCGCTGTTTCGATCCCGTTCCACTCGGTCCAGCCCGCGGCGAGCGTCCCTCCACTGGTTCTCACTGCTCGGATCTCTCCCACCAGGCCATCCTCACGAACGATCCCGTCACCGCTGAAGGCGAGGTCCGGTTTGCCTGCGGGGGTGTAACCGGCCATGACCCAGTGGGGGACCTTGGCCGCGGCGGTACATTCGCCCAGGCAAGTGGTGTACCCGCCGGCTCTTATCGTTGGATCGCTTACCAGCGGCCTGCTATCCACGTCGTGGGTGAAGGACATCGAGGTGAGGACATCGTCGATGCCTATGTCTGTGACCGCCGTGCCTCCGGTTCCGAAGGTCGGATCTACGTCCGCCGGCGCGGCCTGTGCGAGTAGAGGAACCGCGAGTAAAGACAGAACCAGAAGCAGGACGAGTGCTCTTCCCGTTTTCCGAGTGGTCATCTGCTGTCTCCTTCCATGGATTGACGCACGGCCTCACCGACGAGTACGCGCTCGTAGGGGGTTCCCGAGTGATCGTTGACCTTGCGGACGAGCTCCTCGTTCAGCGCGTCGAAGAAGCTGAGGCAGGTCTCGTCTCGGCTCAATAACTCGCTACCGAGATAGCTGACCTCGTCTCCGACGCCTAATCTGTCGATCGAAGCCTCTAGAGCCTCGGCCCAACTTCTGACGGTGTCTCCCGTCGCTCCCGGCACGAAGCGTTCAACGATGAAGTGCCCCATAAGTGGTCCTTTCTCCCGCCTTCAAGTTAGAGAAAGGACACCCCGGCGGAATCGGGCGAATCCCTACATCAGTGACGCCCCGACCCTTCGGGCTTCTAGGATGCGGGCGACCAGTGAGGGGCACCTAGATGACGAGCGATCTGATCGGACGGAACTCAGAGATGCTCGTGGCGCGAGACCGCCTCCTCAGGGCCGATACGGAGCCGGCCGCCCTCCTGGTCCTCGGCGAACCGGGGATCGGCAAGACGGCGTTGGTAGAGCAGGTGACCTCGGAGGCCCTCGCAGCCGGCTATCCGGTCCTTCGAGCGCGGCCGACCGAGACCGAAGCACGCCTCTCCTATTCGGGCTTGATCGACCTCTTGGCCGAGGTGCCCGAGGCGCGCTTCGCCGAGCTGCCGGCTCCCCAATACCGTGCACTCGAGATCGCCCTCAGGAAACGGGATCCGGGTCGAACCTCCCGTGACCCGCTCGCGGTATCTCTGTCTCTTCTCTCCTTATTGCGACGATCGGTCGAAGAGACACCGGTTCTCGTCGTCGTCGACGATCTTCAGTGGCTCGACAGCGCCACGGAGCGCGCCCTTGGCTATGCCATGCGCCGGGCGGGAGTAGCACTCAGGCTTCTCTGTGCGTCCCGTGACGATGTACGCCCGGCCCTCTTCGGCGAGGTGGCGCGCGGTCTCGGTGGGGACCGGGTGGAGGAGCTTCATCTTGCGCCGCTCAGCTCGGGGGTTCTCCACCACATCTTCAAGGAAGAGCTGGGTGAGAACTTCGCCCGCCCACTGCTCGTTCGGATCGAACAGGCCTCAGGAGGCAATCCCTTCTTCGCGCTCGAGATCGCGAGAGCCATCTCGGCAGGCCGCATCGACGTGGAGCCCGGCCGGCCGCTCGCACTGCCGGACGACCTAAGCATCCTTGTTACCGACCGACTGGCTTCGTTGAGCGCATCGGCCCTTGCGCTGTTGGTGCATATGGCTGCGGCCGGAGAGATCGACGCGGATCTGGCCTCCGTGCTCTTAGGGGAGGAAGCGGCCGCAGCCATTGACGAGGCGGTGGAAGCAGGGATCGTGGAAGAGTCCAGGGGGCACCTTCGATTCACTCACCCGCTATTGAGCTCATCGGTCTACGGGGCCGCAGGTGATGAACAGCTCGCCAAGGTCCATGCCTCTTTGGCAGAGGCTACCCGTGACATCGAGCATCGAGCAGTACATCTCGCGCTCTCCGGCAAGGGGGTGGAAGCTGAGGTGGAGTACTTATTGGAGGAAGCGGCGGTCCACGCCTCTTCTCGCGGGGCACCGGAAGTCGCGGTCGAGTTGCTTCAACTGGCTGTTGGCGTCTGCTCCGCCCCGTCAACCTCGGTGCGGCTCGCTTTGGCAGATGCATCGTTCCGCGCTGGGGATGCGGGCGGAGCAGACAAAACGTTGGAGGAGCTCGTTGGGTCGCTCCCGAAAGGTCCGGAGCGTGCAAGAGCCTTGCTACTAAGCGCGGCGGTGGCGTATGAGACGTCCGGCGTCGAACGCTGCGTTGCTCTATCCGAGCAGGGCCTCGATGAGGCCGGCGACGATCCGGTCCTGCGCGCACGGCTCTACGGAAGCCTGGCGGCGGTCAGTTGGGATGACATCCCGAAGGCCGCCTCATATTCGGCCTCGGCGATCAAGCTCCTTAATGAGAGCGAGGATCCCGACGTCGACTCCTTGTGCCTAGCACTGGTTACTGCAGCCTCTAACGCGTCGATGGCGGGCGAAGGGTTGAAGACGGAGCTGATGGAAAGAGCTCTTGCCCTCGAGCCCCAGACATCCTTACGAGTTTCAGACCGGCCCAGCGCTGCCTACGGAGCGATGCTCAAGTACGACGACGACTACGAGGGTGCTCGTCTGTGGCTGGACAGAACGAAGCAGAGCATCGACGAAGAAGGGGACGAGGGAGGGATCCCGTACGTTCTCAGTCATTACCCGCAATTGGAATTGTGGTCCGGGAATCTGCTCTCTGCGCGTGCTGTTGCACTCGAGCACCTCACCTATGCAGAACGGACGGGTCAACAAGCTCAGCGTGCTCAGGCCCTATTCAATCTGTCGCTGGCCGACGCGCACTTGGGGAACGTAGATGATGCGTTATCTGCCGCCGGGGAAGCTCTGGTCCTCGGCGAAGAGATGGACGATATCTACTTCATCGGCCTGGCGTGTTGGGGTCTGGGTGCGGCCCATGTTCACGCCGGTGATCCAGCTGCGGGGCTGCCGGCCCTCGATAGAGGAGCTGGGCTTCGGGAGCAGATCGGTGTGAAGGATCCCGGGCGTTGGCGCTTCTACGCGGAGCATGTCGAGGCATTGCTCGCTGCTAACAGCATCGATCGCGCCGATCACGAAGCCGATACCCTCTTAGAAAGATCTTTGCGTGTGGACCGGGTGAGCGGGCTCGCCACCGGGCATCGGTCCCGCGCATTGGTGGCTGCCGCTCGAACGAACCTCGACGAGGCCGGGATCCATCTCGCCAAAGCCCAAGTGGCCCACGAGCGGTGGAGCAACCCCTTCGAAAGAGCCCGGACGTTGTTGGTGCTCGGTCAACTGGCCCGACGGAAGAAGACCAAGAGCCAAGCCAAGGTCGTTCTCGAGGAGGCGGCTGCTGTTTTCGACTCACTCGGCGCCCGGCTCTGGGCCGCGCGGGCCCGAGGAGAGCTGGCCCGCCTCGGCCTCCGTCCTTCCGCTCCCCTCGAACTCACCGAGACCGAGCGACGAGTAGCCGAGCTCGCGGCTTCGGGGCTCACCAACAAGGAGGTCGCCGGAGTCCTCTTCATCAGCCCCAAGACCGTTGAAGCCAACTTGGCCAAGGTCTACCGGAAATTAGGCATCGGCTCGCGGGCAGAGCTCGGCGCCCGCCTCGGCTGAGCTCCATGGGTGCGATAGCACAGCGTTCATCCGAGCGTCCTACGCGCAGACCTTAACTCCTTGATGTTGTCGATGAGCGTCTCAGTATCAGGAAGTCGTCTGCGAACTCGAGACCGAGCCCTGCCAGCTCGCGGCGGAAGGCGGTTCGGTTGTAGCAATCT
>JBKJYP010000023.1:0-23089 GCA_046715695.1 Actinomycetota bacterium
AACCAGATCCAGCGCTACGTGATCGGACGCCGGCTCACAAGCGAGTGAGCATCCTCTTCCGGGGTGGGACGATCCGAGCGTTGGGCCCAGGCGGCGATCCAGGCTTGCTTGGGATCCGGCCGAGCCCGTCTCCTGAGTGGGTGTTGGTTGACGGGGGCACGATCTCTGCAACGGGGACGGGCGACGAACCCACAGCGGATCGGGTGGTCGATCTCGACGGGGCTTGTCTGCTGCCGGCGCTGTGCGACGCGCATGTCCACCTCGGCGCTGCCGGGCTTCGCCGACAAGCCGCGGAGCTAGGAGGTATCCAAGACCCTCGAGCGGTCCTCGACGCGATGTCGGGCAGGACGCTGGGTATCGATCTCGAGGAGGGGGAGCAGGGATTCCCCGTCCGCCGGGAGCTGGATGTGGTCGTCGGGAACCAGCCGGCCCTCGTAGCGAGGGCCGACCTGCACTCGTGCCTCGTGTCCTCGGCCCTCCTCGATCAACTCGATGTACGCGACGTGGATGGTGTGGAGCGCAACGCGCTCGGGCTACCAACCGGTGTCCTGCGCGAACGGGCTGCGGCCCTCGCTTGGCAGGCGTACGAGGCCGGTCTCTCTCGGGATGAGATGGCCGAAGGAGTCCGCGGGGTCATGCGTGACGCGTTGAGCCGGGGACTGGCCTGCGTCCACGAGATGTTCGTCGTCGAATGGCGGAGCCTCGAAGCACTCGATCAACTCATGGTCACGATCGACGAGGAGCCGCTGCTGGTGGAGATCTACGTCGGGACCGACGACGTGGACGCGGTGACCGAGCGAGGGCTCACGCGGATCGGAGGCGACTGGTTCCTCGACGGAACGCTGGGGTCGCGCACTGCATGGTTGAGAGAGCCTTATGTGGGCTCGGAGGACAGGGGCCTCGCGTATCGATCCCCGGAGGAACTCGAGGCCTGGTGCCGGGCAGCAGCAGACGCGGGCCTGTCGACCGGTGTGCACGCGATCGGTGACGCAGCGATCGACCAGGCTCTGACGGCATGGGAGAACGTGGCGGCGAAGATCGGTGTCGACATGATCCGTGCCGGAGGTCATCGCATCGAGCACTTCGAGATGGCTACCGACGACCTCATCGCCCGGACTGCAGCCCTAGGCATCGGAGCTTGCGTTCAGCCTGGATTCGATTCGCGGTGGGGTGGGACGAGCCGTATGTATGCCGATCGGCTCGGTGCCGATCGCTCGTCGAGCATGAATCGTTTCGATGCGATGGCGCGGGCCGGTGTCCGGGTGGGCCTGGGTTCCGACGCCCCGATCACTCCGCTCGACCCGTGGGCGCAAGCCGCCGACTGGATGGAGCACATGGCTCCCGACGAACGCGTCGATGCCATAACGGCACTGACCGCCCATGCGAGTGGAGCTTGGTCCCTCGGCGGATCCGATGCGGGAATGATCGAGGCGGGACGCCCGGCCCATCTGATCGTGGTGGATAGGGACCCGAAGGGGGCGATCGCGCCCCAGATCCGGGCGACCCAGGTTCTTACGACATGGATGGACGGGGAACAGGTCTGGCCCTAGGGTCTCGAGCATGAAACGTCTGATGGCGCTTTGTGCTTTGTTCGTTCTCGTTAGCCCGGCTCTGCCGCTCGCAGGCAAGCCCGCGTGCACCATCAAGGGCACCAACGGCAACGACAACCTGCATGGCACTGAGGGCGCCGATGTCATCTGTGGTCTGGGTGGCAACGACAAGATCCGCGCTCGCGGAGGCAACGACGTGATAGTCGCGGGCGCAGGGGACGATTACGTCACCGCGGGTTCGGGTGACGACAAGGTCAACGGTGGAGGCGGCAACGACACGCTGCTCCTCGAGAGTGGTGCGGATTCGGCTAAAGGCGGTACGGGATCGGACCTCCTGGTCGGTGACGACCGCACCGCGGGCAACGACACACTCGATGGAGGTGTCGGCGACGACTACGTCTTCGGGGGCCTCGGTGACGACACGATGCTGGGCGGCGCAGGACGCGACGGCCTCGATGGCGGCCATGGTCTCGACAACCTGAACGGCGGACCGGACTCCGACACGCTTGACGGAGACGAGGACGCAGACACGGTTGACGGAGGCGACGGGGACGACGTCCTCACGAGCCGCAGAGGGGGAGACACCCAGATCGGAGGCCTCGGCGACGACCTGTTGTCCAAAGGATCGACTCTCGACGGGGGAGAAGGCAACGACAGGTTGATCTCGGGAGAGGCGTTCGCCGCGGCGGGCGGCGGCGGGAACGACATAGTGCAGGTCAAACTCGTTGCCCTCCCTCTTCCCGCGCCCAACCCAACTGCCGCGCCGGCCCCGACTGAGACTCCGGCGCCGAGCGAGACCCCCGCCCCCGGACCCCCCATCCTCGGGCCGGCCACGGGTGGCGACGGACACGACATCGTCATCGCTCAATGGGTCGACGCGGGCCCGGGGAACGACGTCGCGATCCGGTCCAGCTCTAGAGACGATCAACCGTTGATCGGCGGCGATGGCGACGATCACCTCCTCGACGAGGAAGGTAGCGATCCGTACGAGCCGGGTGAGGGCAACGACGTCTGTGGGGCTCCCTTCGAGGACACGACCCGTTGCGAATCTGATCGCAGGGAGATCGGAGCCGGTGCCGGCACTGTCGACGGACGCGCGTGCACGATCGCGGGGACGTCGGGGCCCGACATCCTCTTCGGCACCCAAGCAGATGACGTTATCTGTGGGGGCGACGGTGGCGATGTCCTCTTCGGGTCCGACGAGGGGGACGTCATCTTCGGTGGAGCGGGCCCCGACGTCATGTACGGCCCGGGCGAGCTGAACGGGGAAGCCGGCGCAGACGTGCTGTCGGGCGGTCTGCGTGCCTTCGGTGGTGATGACGACGATCTCATCTCGGGCGCGGACGAGGGCGATGGAGGAGCCGGGAACGACTTCCTCATCGGGGTCGGAACCGCCGCCGGTGGAGACGGCGATGATGCGTTCGAGAAGCCGGTGAGCTCGGCGGGAGGCATCGGCAACGACCTCATCAACGGGGGGAGCTCCTACGACGGCGGGGAAGGCGACGATGTGCTCGTCGGCAACATCGAGCCCGATCAGATGCTCGGAGGCGCAGGAAACGACTTCCTGTTCGGCGACGATGATGCCGACCACCTCGATGGGGGAGAGGGCGACGACGCTCTCATGGGTGGCCCGGCTCTGGACACCCTGATCGGAGGCACCGGGATCGACTCACTCATCGCGGCGTTCGAGAAGGACACACGGGATGGCGGGATCGAGGCGGATGCCTGCAACCCCCAACCCTTCCCGAACAGCTGCTGACTTGGGGGGCCCTTCCCAATAGCGGTCGTCTCGACGACCGCGACGGTTATGGCGGAAGGAGTAAGGTCGGGGGACCGGACCGGGGAGGGTTCGGCGACGATCGGTGTCGACGGTCGCCTTAGCGCCCGAAAGGGGTGGTCTATTTGCCCAGGTGGGTTGATGGCATCCTGGCGGTCACATACGACTGCTGGGGGACGCTTCTGCAGGACCGTGATTGGGAGGGCGCCATGGCTACTCGAGTGGGCGCCCTTCGTCGTTTCCTGGATCTGTCGGAAGAGGAAGCACGTGCTCTCCTCGACGAGGCATGGGCCAAGCACGACGAAGCTTGGAAGCAGGTCGAGAGCTTCGGCCCGGGCCGCATGGCCGCCTATTGCCTAGAGGCCCACGGGATCTCCGACGATGCCGCCATCAACACCCTGACCCAAGAATTCGAAGAGGCCAGCCTTCAGGCCGGTGTCTGTGCCGTTGAAGGCGCTAAAGAGACGCTCGAAGCTCTGAAGAAAGCAGATATCCGCCTCGGCCTCATCTGCGACACGGGATTCACGCCGGGCCGGATCGTGCGTGATCTGCTCGAAGCCGAGGGCCTCGCGTCGTATCTCGAGATCTTCTGCTTCTCAGATGAGGTCGGTGTACCCAAGCCGGGGGAAGAGATCTTCGCTAAAGCCCTCGCGGAGCTGGGGGTCGAGCCGTACCAGGCTGCCCATGTGGGCGACCTCAAGAGGACAGATGTCTTGGGTGCGCGCGAGTTCGGGATGCACGCGGTCAGGTTCCGCGGGGTGCACGACGACAAGACCGATGCCCACGAGGCCGAGATCGTCATCGACCACCACAAAGAGATCCTGGAGTTCTTGGGGGTCTAACCCCAGGGCCCCAAACTGGGCCTCAGGCTCTGCACGACACCATCGGCTCAGTAGGCCCGGGCCCAGGTGGCTCTCTCTGTTCCCGGCTCGCCGCAGACGATGCATGGGGCGCCCGGGTCCTCTTGCTCGAGCGGGAGGACCCGGATCGTGGCTTTGGTCTTACCGGAAACTTTCTCCTCGCAGGAGGTCTCGCCGCACCAAGCTCCAACCCAGAAACCACCCTCACCCTGGATGCCCGCCGCGAGCGCATCGAAGCCCGTCACGGGATGCGTGTTGGCGTCCCTGAACGTGACCGCGTCGTCGTAGAGAGCTTTTTGGATCGCGTCGAGCCGTGCGGGGATGCCGGAGGCAACAGAGTCAAGGGCGAGCTGTTCCTTGCCCTCTCCCGTCCGTTCGACGAGGGTCACCTTGCCTTCGGCGAGGTCTCGGGGGCCAAGCTCGATCCGGATCGGCACGCCTTTCAGCTCCCACTCTGCGAACTTGAAGCCGGGACGGTGCTGGTCGCGGTCGTCGATCTTGGTCCGGACGCCCGAGCCGATCAGGTCCGCCTTGATCTTGCCGGCAGCCTCCATGACCGATGAGCGCTCCTCGTCGTTGCGATAGATCGGGATGATCACGACCTGGGTAGGCGCGACCCGCGGAGGGAGCCGCAGACCCCTGTCGTCTCCGTGGGCCATGATCGTTCCGCCCACCATCCGAGTGGAGAAGCCCCACGAGGTGCCCCAGGCATGGTCTAGCTCTCCGTCTGGGCCGAGGAAAGTGACGTCATAAGCCTTGGCGAAGTTCTGGCCCAGGAAATGAGAGGTGCCGCACTGGAGGGCTTTGCGATCGCGCATCAACCCTTCGATCGGATAGGTCTCCACGGCCCCCGCGAACCGCTCGGTGGCCGACTTCCGGCCTTGCAGGACCGGGATCGCGAGTATGTCCTCGGCGACCTCCCTGTAGACCTCGAGCATCCTCAAGGCCTCCTCGACGGCTTCTGCCTCGGTCGCGTGCGCGGTGTGCCCCTCCTGCCAGAGGAATTCACTCGTGCGCAGGAACAACCGTGTCCGCATCTCCCAACGCAGAACGTTGCACCACTGGTTGTAGAGCAGCGGGAGGTCCCGGTAGCTCTGGATCCATTTTCCGTACGTCGTCCAGATGACGGCCTCGGAGGTCGGCCGGATCGCCAGCGGCTCCTCGAGCTGGCTACCTCCACCGATCGTCACGATCGCGAGCTCCGGGGAGAAGCCCTCGACGTGCTCGGCCTCTTTCTCGAAGACCGACATCGGGATCAGGAGCGGGAAGTAGACGTTCTCGTGGCCTGTCGCCTTGAAGCGATCATCGAGCTCGCGCTGGATGATCTCCCAGATGGCGAAGCCGTAGGGCTTGATGACCATCGAGCCCTTGGCGAGGCCGTGCTCGGCCAGGCCCGCTCCCTTGACGACCTCCACGTACCAGGCCGGGAAGTCTTCTGATTGCTTGGGCAGGCCCACTATTCACCAACTACTTGAACGGTGACCTCTCGCTTCAGGGCATGGCCGGCAAGCTCGAAGAGCATCACCCGTTGCCAGCCACCAAGCTTGAGCCGCCCCTGAACGGCCGGCAAGACCACGGAGCGTGACCCCACCAGCGATCCTCGGGGGCCGACCCGATCCATAGCTTTACGGATGTCATCGAACAAACCGGACTCTCTCTCATTGACTATCAGTGCACAGTCTTGATCTTTCGCGATCACGGTCACGTGCCCATCGCTGATCCCGGAGTCGGTCAGAGCCGCGGTGATCTCGTCGGTGATATCGACGAAATCGTGGGTCGATGAGGTTGCTGCGAATCGGTCGCTGGAGTGGGTCTTCATCGTGCCTGAACCCTACACAAGGTTGTCATAAAGCCCCAATACTGTTGAGAGGTCGTGCACAGGTTGTGAATGAACCTTGGGAAAACGAGAATCTTTCGCGTTCCCGCCACTTTCTGTTCGCGGCCCGTTGACAGCGCAGAGTGAGGTCTCTATGTTGCGTCTTGTCCCAAGCAGCTACACGGACGGCAAGACACCGGATCGCTCCTCGGAGCGAAACGGCGGATCGAGAAGGGGAAGGACCGGAGGCTCCGGCCGAAGGTTCGGAAGCTACGAGATCCGGCAAGGGCGACGGGAACGGCATCTGAAGGAAGCTTGCTTCTGGAGGGTCCGATCCCAGACCGGGCGGTTCTGAAGGGGTTCGCCTCGACGGAGCCACCACGCAGGAACTTCGGTTCGCCGGAGGGACTGCACGGTCCGCCTCGAAGGCGACCTCGGTCGCCGGACGAGATGGTCGCACCGACTGTCGCCGACCGGACGGTTGCTTGGGACACCTGAACGGTAAAGGCCCGAGCAGCTCCAAGGTGATGCTCCAATAACCGGTCCGCCGGCTACCGAGCAGAGCCCCGGTTGCTCGGGTCTTTCCCTTTCTGTTTCCATATCCACTTCGGGGCGCCCTCGGGAATATCTACAGATTGTCCTTTAGTTGCCGATGCCCGTAGGGTTGTTTCCGGCCACATCGGAGATAGAAGGAGTTCATGGAGCCCGAAGAGCAGGATGTCGAACCGATCGAGGACCTCGGAGACGAGCCGGAGGACCTCGACGACGATGATGCCGAACTCGAAGATGTGGACGACAGCGAACTCCCGCCGGTCGTCGAGGACGAGTCGGATGAGGACAGTCTCGAAGAGCTCCTAGAGGGCCGGGCGACGGCGCGGCGAGGGACCGATGACGCCGACGATGAAGACGACATCATGGCGCTTGCATCAGAGCGGGATGAGAACGTGCGACTCGACATACCGCCCTCCAAGGTGACCCCCGTGAAAGACCAACAGGAGTTCGTCTGCAACCGCTGTCATCTCGTCAAGGCCAAGGTGCAATTGGCCGACGAGGAACGCGGGCTTTGCAGAGACTGCGTCTAGACCCCGAGTCTTCGGGGACCTCGACGGCCTCGAGCCGTTCGGTGGCACGAGACTTACTTCTCAGCCTCGCGTCCGGACTTCTCCTCAGTCTCGCCTTCCCCGAGCCGGACCTCTGGCCTCTTGCGTGGGTGGCGATCGCTCCATTACTCGCTGTAACGGCCCGCGCTCCCGCGAGGCGCGCTCTCGCGACTGGGTTCGCGTTCGGTCTCGGGTTCTTCGGATCGCTGCTGGTGTGGATCAGCATCGTGGGTTGGGTCGCATGGGCCGTCCTCGTAGTGATGGAGTCACTTTACTTAGGGCTATTCGCTGCCGGCTGGTCGTGGTTGTCCAGGGGCCCGCGTCGTTGGGCCCGCTTGTCCGGGGCGGCTGCACTCTGGGTGCTCATGGAGGTGGCGCGAGGTTCGGTTCCTGTGGTCGGTTTTGCTTGGGGCGAGCTTGCCCAGAGCCAGCACGATGTTGCCTGGGCTCTCGATCCGGCTGCTTGGGGGGGCCGGCTGTTCGTCTCGTTCCTCCTTGTCTTGTTCAACGGCCTCGTTGCCGAGATGCTGGTTGGGGAACCCTCGGGAGAGCGGGTCGCCAGAGGGCGTCTGAGTGTCGCGGCCTTGGTGCTGATCGTTGTCATCCTTGCGATCCCGGGTCCTGTGGGATCTCAGGATCCCCTGCGGGTGGCGATCGTGCAGGGCGGCGTGCCTCGTGACTACACCGGCACGGCCGCGAGCAAAGACCTCGAGATCACCCGTTCTCATGTGACTTTGACTGCGGAGGCGGCGACCACGGAGCCCGATCTTGTCGTGTGGCCGGAGAGCTCGGTGGGGATCGATCCCGAGAGGGTCGGGGAGGTGGGCGGGCTCCTCGCTGAAGCGTCGAACTCAGCGGGCGTCCCGATGATCGTGGGCGGCAACACCGAGCGCGACGACGGCCGATACCAGGTCATGGCGTTCCTCGTCTCCGACGGGGGGATGATCATCGACCGCTACCAGAAGGTGCATCTCGTCCCGTTCGGTGAGTACGTGCCTAATCGCGCCGCTCTTGACTTCATCCCGATGCTCGACCAAGTGCCGCGCGATGCCGTGCCCGGGGACGATGTCGTCATCTTCGACATCGCCGGAGGCAAGGTCGCTCCCGTTATCTCTTTCGAGGGCGACTTCGGTTCGCTCGTGAGCGGACGCATAGCGGCAGGGGGCCGGCTCCTCGTGGTCGCTACGAACACCTCTACCTGGGAAGGATCGTGGGCATCGGCACAACATGTCGCGATGAGCCAGGTCCGAGCCGCTGAGAATCGCGTGTGGACCGTTCATGCCGCGCTGAGCGGAATCTCAGCGTTCATCCGGCCCGACGGATCCGTCGTTAGAAGTCTTCCGCTTTGGACGGAAGCCACTGCCACCGAAGAGGTTGCCTTCGTCTCGGAAGGGAGCCCCTATTCGAGGCTCGGCGACATGCCTTTCATGATCTTCTTGTTTGGGCTGCTCGTCTTTGCGGGGATAGGGTCGCGAGCCGATCGTCTCGACGATCGGCCAGAACAAACGGGAACGATCGACCACAGCGAAGATGGAAGCGGATAGAAGGACGTAATAGACATGCACGAGGCCACAAGCGACATCGACCAAGCACTGGTGATAGTCCCGACCTATAACGAGCGCGACAACATCGGCGAGGTCGTGAGACGGCTCTTCGACGCGGCCGGTGACTCCGTCGACCTCTTGATCGTGGACGATGGGTCACCCGACGGGACCTCGGATCTCGTCCGCGAGCTGTCCCAGGGTCCCCACGGGATCCACCTCATCGAACGATCAGGCAAGCAGGGGCTGGGGACCGCATACATCGCGGGCTTCAAGTGGGCGATCGAGCACGGGTACTCGGCGGTCATCGAGATGGACGCCGATCTCTCACATGACCCAGCCGATGTGCCTCGGTTGTTAGAGGCGCTGGTTCCGGCCGACCTGGCGATCGGGTCCCGGTACGTTCCGGGTGGGGGAGTGGAGAACTGGAGCAAGGTGCGACAGATGCTGTCGGCGTCGGGGAACCTCTACGCACGTCTGTGGCTCGGCTTCCCCGTGCGGGATGCGACCAGTGGGTTCCGCGCTTACCGGCTGTCGATGCTGGCGGAACAGGATCTCGATACCGTTCGATCAGAGGGATACGCGTTCCAGATCGAGATGACCAGGCGCATCTACAAAGCCGGGGGTCGGATCGTCGAGGTCCCGATCATCTTCGTCGAGAGGGTCGCGGGCCGGTCGAAGATGAGCAAGAAGATAGTGGTCGAGGCGTTGACACAGGTGACGAGATGGGGGATCAACGACCGCTTCAGGTCCCGGAAACAGCAAGTGCAGCACTCGGAGCCACGGGTCCCTGGATGAGCTCGGCCTGAGGTTCGTCCCTCAGCGGGAGGGCCGCCCATGTACCGATCCCCGCGATGAGGACCAGCAGGTTCCGGGAGAGAAGGACGGCGATCGCCGCCGGGGTGGCCCCGAGTAACTGCTCGTAGATGAACGGGTAGATCACCTGGGTCACCACTGCGACGGGGAGCAAGGTGAGAAGTGGTCCTCTGAGGTGCAGGTTCGGAGCGCACAAGCCCACGGCTGCCAGGGCGATCAGCCACATCACGAACTGAGGGGAGAAGACCGTTCCGACCCCCAGGATCACCGCGAGGGTCCCGTACATCGTGGCTGCGAGACGGGTGGCGTCGGCTCGCTTCACGTATCGAGCGGCCATGAACATGCCCACCCCGAGGGCGATGACCGACAAGATGTTGCCGAGGATCTTCAAGGCCGGGCTGAGGCTGGAGTCCACGTGGAAGGCTCCGAAGCTCAGGTTCGTGGATGCTTGATAACCGAACTTGGATGCAGCCATAAGGAGACCACCCCAGGTGCTTTCGACCTGGACTCCACGCGATGAATGGAACCCGAACACCGAGTCATACATCGCACCCATCGAGCCGATGTAGGGGAAGAGGACAAGCCCCGCGACGATCAGCGCGCCGAAGACGAGCTGCCGCTTGCGAGGTGCCACCACCATCGCGATGGGTATGAGAAGGATCGGATAGACCTTCGATAGGACGCCGAAAGCGAGCCACCCCCCGGTCCCGAACCAGGACCTCGCGCTTGCCCTTTCGAGCGCCCAGATCGTTGCTGCCGCCGGGATGAGGTCGAGCCTCGTGTAGATGATCGGACCCAGTAGAACCGTGCCGGCGATCCACAGCCATGGCCCCCAGTTGGACCCGTGTCGTCTCGCCAGCAGTAGGAGGGCAGCGAAAGCACTTGCGTCCACGAGAACCATGAGCAAGACGAAGCGAACGAGGTAGGTGTGGGTTTCCGGCCGATCGATCTCGGGAAGGATCGTGAATGGCATCACGCCAGGTGGGTATTCGATACGTACGCCTGAGTAGGGGTGGATGCCCTCGTGGATGATGTCGTGGGCCCAGCCCTGGTACAGGGTCGGGTCGAAGGTGATCTGAGAGAAAGGTGTGCCGTAGGAGTTCGGATTGGTTGCGAGGAACACCCCCGCACCCCGTGTGATCAAGAAGGCCAAGACCAGAAGAACCAGCTGCCGTCGAGTCATGACGGCCGAGTCTATGAGGAGAGCCATGATGTCCAAAAGAGAGATGCAAGCATCCAGAGTTCTATCGATCGGGTTGATCGCCGCATTGGCGATGGCCGCATGCTTCGTGTTGTTCGGGACCACGCCCAGCGGGGCGGGAGCTCTTCAGCCGACCCCGACCCCGACGGGATCGACCCCACCACCAACACCCGGCGCCCTGCCTCCGTTTTTCCGGACGGTCACGTTGGATCTCGCAGGCCACCTCGAGGCTTCGGGGCGCGTCACGGTCGAGGACGGCGGCCCCAAGGAGTGTGTGTCCGAGGTCCCCGTCAAGCTCCAGCGCCGCAAGGACGGTAGATGGCGCACGATCGCTCGCGGCCTGACCGATAAGTCCGGTAAGTACCTCGCTGCCGACATCCTCGACAAGCCCGGCAGGTACCGTGTCAAGGCGCCCTTCGTCGACATCGCGGGTGATCGGGACTGCTACTACGGCAAGTCGCCGGTGGTGCGCCACACCCACTAAGGGGAGGCATCTTGGAACCTCCACGCCTGCCCCGGTGTAGCAGGGGGGACAAGGTGAAGTGGAGGGCCGACCACTGAACGAAGCCGACCTCGTGTCGAGAGCTCGCCATGGGGATCTATCTGCCTACGAGGATCTCGTGAGGATGCATCAAGGCATCGCCCATCGGGTGGCATGTGTCGTCGCGGGCCCTTCCGACGCCGACGAAGCCGTCCAGACCGCTTTCATCAAGGCGTGGGAGGCGATCGGGAGGTTCCGGGCCGGTGCCTCCTTCCGGCCGTGGGTCCTCGCGATCGTCGCCAACGAAGCACGCAACATCCGCCGGTCTGCAGGTCGCCGGGAAGGGTTGGCGTTGCGCTTGAGAGAGGACCGCCGCCGGGTGGATGCGGCCCCATCGCCCGAGTCGGCGGTCCTCGATCGAGAAGAAGCGCAACTTGCCCTCGATGAGCTCGTGCACCTCTCGGACGATGACAGGGAGGTCCTTTACTGCAGGTTCTTTTTGGAGATGTCGGAAGCCGATGCAGCGGCGGTGCTTGGCATCCGGCCGGGCACCGTGAAGTCCAGGACGTCCAGAGCTCTGGCGCGCTTACGCGAGAGGCTGCAAGACAGATGAACATGAACACACAGAAGGATCTCGAGAGGGTTCTCCGGACCACCGCTTCGATGGTCGAGTGGCCCGAGCCGCGTGATGTGGCGCTTCGAGTGGTCGAGGCCATCGAGTCCGGTCCGTCGGTTCGTCTCCCGGTCCCGGCTCCCTGGTTCCGCCGCCGAGCACTAGCCTTCGCAGCCGCGATCGTCGCGGTCTTCGCTGCGACCCTCTTGCTCTCTCCCGGCGCGCGCCAAGCCGTTGCGGATCTGATCGGTCTCGGTGGGATCGTGGTCCGTTCCGATCCCAGCCCCGGCCATCCGAGCCCGGCCGCCACCAGTCACCTCTTCCTTGGAGAGGCCACGACGTTGGATGAAGCGCGGTTGCAGATCGACCGGGAGCTCGAGGTCCCCGTGGCCCTCGGTGTGCCCGACGAGGTCTACATCGACATCGAGGTTCCGAACACGGCTGTGTCCCTTGTGTACGAGCCTGACGCCGATCTCCCCGAGGTGAACGAGACGGGTATCGGAGCCCTCCTGACACAATTCCGAGGGAGAGTGGGGGAGGACCTGATACAGAAGGTCGTCGACTTCTCCGGTGCCGATGTGCGACGCGTCGAGGTCGACGGGAACCCCGGCTACTTCATCAGGGGCGTGCACGAGGTCTTCTACACGACCGCGAGCGGAGAGTTCCATCAGGACGAGATAAGGCTCTCCGGCAACTCGCTGATCTGGACCGAGGGCGGCATCACGCACCGGCTGGAGACCGACCTGTCGCTCCGCGGTTCTCTCGAGATCGCGTTGTCACTAAGAGGCGCTTGACACCTAGCATACCTAGGCCTAGGATGCCTAGGTATGGGAAGCGATCTCTTGAAGGGACACCTCGATCCCCTCATCTTGGCGGTCGTGGAGACGGATCCTCTCCACGGCTACGCCATCATCGAGGAGTTGCGGCGCCGCAGCCGGGGTGAGTTCGACCTTCCTGAAGGGACCGTCTATCCGGCTCTTCATCGCTTGGAGCGCCAAGGGTTCCTGGCGAGCAAGTGGGACAAGAGCCAAGGTCGGAAACGGCGCGTGTACGAGCTCACACGCTCCGGGCACAAGGCCCTTGAGTCGAGACGGGACGAATGGAGAGGCTTCCGTTCGGCCGTGACGTCCGTGCTGGAGGGTGCGGGTGGGTAGGGGAGAGGCAGCGACGATCGACGCCTTCGTCTCTCGGCTGCAGCCCAACATCGTCGGCCACGCATTGCTCCGGAGACGTGTGGCCGACGAGATGCGCAACCATCTAGAGGAATCGACGCAGCGCTATCGAGCGCGCGGTCTTTCACTCACTGATGCTCAGCGGAAGGCGATCGAGGACTTCGGTCCTCCCGAGGTTGTCCTCCGCACATGGGCGGAATCGAAGGGAGTCGGAGTGCCAACCACATTCACGAGATATGCCGGTCTCGCCGGGGTCATCGGCGCGGCAGGCCTTGGTGCCACATTCATCCTCGAGCAGGTCTCTCTCTCGTTCAGTCAAGGCCTGTTCGCGGAGGCATCACTTTCGTTCGGGGCTTTGCTCGCGGTCAGCTTGGTCGCTCTCTACATGCGCATCCGAGGGAAGCTCGTTGCCTTCGGCCGGATGGGCAGCCGGCTCACGATCATCGGCTTCGTCATGGCCACCGTCAGCTCATGGCTCTGGTTCGCACCTGGGGCACTAGTGGGCGCGTTCGCGATGCTGGTCGGGCTGGTGCTCTACTTCGTCGGAGCGCTGAAGACCGGAGTGGTGCCGCGTGGCCCGATCGCGATCTGGATCGCCGGCGTTCTCGGGAGCATCGGTCTGGGGGCCGTCGGCTTGCTCACTGGGATCGACGCGGGCCCGATGATCCCGGTTGTCTTCACCTCTGCTTTCACCGTGGGGTGGATATGGCTGGGAGCGCACCTATGGTCGGAGAAACCCTCTACTGAAGAGCAGGCTGAAGGTTCGTTAGGGACAGCGGTTTAGCCGTCTAGCTCCCGGTCGAGCCGACGGCCAGCAGGCCTTCCTGCTGTAGGACGAGTTGGAAGTCGTGAGGGTTCGTGGCTCCGGATTTGGCGTCTTCCAGGGTGATGAGGCCGGCACGGAAGAGTTGGACCAAGGACTGATCGAAAGTCTGCATCCCGTAGAAGGTCGACTCCTGGACGATGTCATGGATCATCCCCGTCTGCTCCGGATTGATGATGCAATCCTTGATGCGCCCGTTGTTGATCAGCACCTCGATGGCGGGGGCACGGCCCCCTCCGGTGCGCGGGAGCAGTCGCTGAGAGATGATCCCCGCGAGCGAGGAGGCCATCGCGACACGGACCTGCTTCTGCTGCTCGGCCGGGAAGAAGTCGATGACACGGTTGATCGTTTCCGATACGTCGGTGGTGTGCAGTGTGGCGATCACGAAGTGCCCCGTCTCTGCCGCCTGTAACGCGGCTTTGACCGTCTCGGCGTCTCGGATCTCGCCGACGAATATGACATCGGGGTCTTGGCGCATGGCGGCCCGTAGCGCGTTCTGGAAGTCCTGGGTGTCCATCCCGATCTCACGCTGGGTGATGATCGCCTTCGCGTCCGAATGCAGGATCTCGACCGGGTCCTCGATCGTGAGTATGTGACAAGCGCGGGTGTGATTGATGTGGTTGATGATCGCGCCGGTCGTCGTCGTCTTGCCGGAGGAGGTCGGTCCGGTGACCAGCAAGAGGCCGCGGTGCTCATTGGACAAGGTCTCGACCGCCGGGGGAAGGCCCAGCTCGCTGAAGTTAGGCGCGCCGGGACGCACGAGTCTCGCAGCGATGCCGACGCTGCCCCTCTGGCGATGGACGTTGATGCGGAACCGACCGGCCCCCGGGACGGAGTATGCGAAGTCCACCTCACCCTTGGTTACCAGCACATCGGCCTGAGGCGCCGTCATGAGGGCTGCGGCCAGGTTGGCGCAGTCGTCGGCCGACAAGGCGGGGAAGGGCGTGGTCTGGAGGATGCCCGATACGCGGATGGTGGGTGGGGCTCCGACTTTCACATGCAGGTCGGAGCCCTTCATCTCGACGACGTGCATCAACATGTCTTGGATCGTTGCCATCCACCCTCCTGGGTAGTCTCGCGAGGCGAAAGGCTACCGCTTGGGAGCCCGGCAGGAGATGGGGGAGCGGAGAAGTACACATCCTGGGATGAGGCGAATCGTCCTGGTTGCCCTGATGCTGGCACTGCCCCTGGCACCGCTGTCGGCGAAGCCGCGGCTCGCTGTCGGCCCGGGCGAGGCCGTGTTCTGGAGCGGACCGGTGGTCGAGAGCTCCACGGGAGCCGACAAGTTCGAGTACGAGCTCCTGGTCGAAGGGGTGGGGGAAAGGCTTCGTATCGGCTTCGATCATCCTCAGGTCGGCGACACGTTCGCGGTTTCTATCGAGGGGCCGGGAGAGTCGGCCTCGTTCAGCGTGGGCCCGGGCATCTATTCGGACGAAGAGATCTTCACCGACCCCAGGCCGGGCCGGTGGAAGGTGACGGTCACCGCTTCGAGCGTTACCGACTCTGCCTTCCGGTTGCGCGCCAAGCTCGAAGAACGTTTGCCGTCGATCGGCGTCAAGAGGGGACCCATCCTTCCCAATCTGCAGATCCTGCCGCCACATGATGCGTCGTTCATGGTCCCCGTGACGAACGGGAGCGCCGACACAGACCCGACCGGGATCGATGTTGCCGGCCAGGGCGGATGCCATCCAGAGGAACACATCGAGGATCGGGCGGTTCGCTGCTTGCGCTTCGGCTATGGCGTTCGCAACACCGGCCTCGGCCCGATGGATCTCTTCCACTCGGGGACATCACCTCTGGAGCACGACCTCTTCCAGCGCGTTCACCTGGCCAACGGCGATTCTCGCGATCGTGCGGCCGGGAAGGCGGTGTTCCACAAGACCCACGGACACTTCCATCACGATGCCGCTATCGGGCTGCAACTGCTAAAAGTCACGGACCCCGAAGCCGGCACACTCGAGGAAGCCGGTGCTCCGAGGACCAAAGGTTTCGCCCACCGCAACGAGCTGATCCGGGACTGGGAGCACTTCTACCCGGACTCGATGCTCACCGGATTCGGGCTTCTCGCCGGATGGGCCGACATCTATGAATGGGATCGCCCAGGCAACTACGTCGACTTCGGTCTGAACACCGACGGCGAGTATGTGCTCCAGATGCGCGCCGATCCGGTCGACGGCGTGCTCGAGAGCAACGAGAAGGACAACTACGGCTACACATATTTCAGGGTGACCGGCGCCGAGGTGAAGATCCTCGAAGCGGGCCGCGGCCAGTCTCCATGGGATCGCTGCAAGATCGTCGTCGGTCTCGGCGGCTACCCAGACCCGCCGCGCAAGTCTCGACCCTCGAGCTGCCCCCCCGACACGACCTAAGGCGGCTTCGCCCGGTCGGTCTAGCGGTTCCCAAGGTCGACACAGGCAACTCCGTCGAAGTCGGGTGCCAAGTATCTGTCCTAGACTCCGGCTCGAGCGGGCGGACCCTCCGCCCCGAACGGGGAGGAGCATGGATATGGGGTTCTTCAAGGAGATGAAGAAACTCAAGGAGACCGCTGACGCTCAGCCGAAGGTGAGCCTGACCGACGGCATGCGCCAGGCGAACGAGGCTATCGCGGGGATGCAGGCGTCCCAGCAGCTGCTCGTGTCGGGGCTCGACGGCAGCGCCACGATCACCAGCGTCCAGGCAACCGGCGGATCGATCAACAACTTCCCCGAGATCCAGTTCGACGTGATGGTGAGCGTGGGCGGCCACACCCCCTACCAGGTGAGCCACCGGCAGGGAGTGTCGCCGGTGTCGATGCCCCACATCCAGCCCGGCGCGACCGTATCGGTCAAGGTCGATCCGAACGACAACTCGAAGATCCATATCCTCGCTTAGCAGCAGGCGATCCGGCGTGGGCGAAGTGCGTTCGGGGATCAACACATGAAGTCGTTGCTGTTCATCGGGATCCTCTTCCTGCTGGCCGGAGCGGGGCTTGGGTTCGTCGCGTTCAACGACGGGGCAGCAGCGTGGGTGGACGCAAACACGTCTTCTGCATGCACGTACAGCCTCGGTAAGTGCTCGAGCTCCGTGCAGCTCACAGCCAAGATCGTGGCGGGGGTGTTCCTTCCGCTGGGCCTGCTGTTCACGTGGGCCGGGGTCTACTTCTCTTCGGGTCGATCCACCAAGGGGGGCTTGTTGGGGACGGGCCTGGCCGGACGGGCGACGGTGATGGGGGTTGCCGACACGGGCACAGGCGTCAACGCCAACCCGCTGGTCGAGCTGCAGCTGCAACTCGAGGTCGAGGGTCGTGCGCCCATCGTAATCACACATCGCACGGTGGTGCCTCGCCTCGTCGTAGGGCGTCTCGCGCCCGGGACCTCGCTGCCGGTGTGGGTGGATCACCGCGACCCCACGAAACTGGAGATCGACTGGAGCAAGGTGTAAGGGGTCGCTCCGTAACGTCTACGGCTACGGGATCAGGCGATAGAAGCGCAGCAGGTCGTGGGGGATGTCGAGAACCTCGACATCCGAGAATCCTGCTTCCGCCGCGTACGACCGCATGGTGTCGGCTCGCATCACGGTGCCCGTCCCAGCAGAGGGCTGTTCGCTCATCCCCGCCGGTAGACAGCACAACACACTGAAACCGTAGAAGAGCCGCTCCATCTCGTCGCCGGGGGCGGCGAAAGCGTCGGCGGTCTTCTCGTCGGCGATGATGGCACATCCACCCGGCGCAAGGACGCTCCGGATCGACATCAGTGCTTCCACCGGCTGCGAGAGGTCATGGATCGCTTCGATGACGACCACGAGGTCGTAGCCGCCCTCCAACGAAGATCGGGCTATATCCTGCACTTCGAACGCGACACGATCGTTCAGATCCCTCTCTGCAGCATTCTTGCGCGCGATCTCTATGGAGAGCTCGTCGAGATCGAACCCCGTGACGATGGCTTTGGGATAGGCGCTCGCGATAGCGAGGCTCGCCCATCCCACGCCACAGGCGAAGTCGGCCACATGAGCAGGAGGATCGGCCTGCAGCCTTTCGTGAACATCGGGGATCAGGGGTAGGTACTCCGTGCCGAAGGACGATAGGAGCCACGGACGGTTGAAGTCTCCTTGCGCTTCGATCGCGTCGGGTCCGAAATCGGTCCACGAAACGCCTCCGCCGGTCCGGAAGGCATCCAGGATCTTGGGTAGAGCCATGGCGGAGGCAACGAAGGCGCGCGCCAGCGGCGCCATGGAGAAGGGTGACTCGAGGTCGGTCAACGCGAGCGCGTGTCCCTCCGGTAACGAGTAGCGGCGTACATCATCGGGGGCAGAGGCGTCGTCGACCGTCAGGATGCCGGCGACCGCTTGCTGCTCCAGCCACTCGCGGGCGTAGCGTTCGTTGATCGAACACCTCGATGCCAGCTCCGAAGGAGCCGCCGAGCCCCCGTCGTGCAAAGCACTATAGAGACCCAGGCGATCGCCGATGTACACGGTCAGCACGTCGACCATGCCCAATGCACCCGCGAATAGTCGCCCACCGAAGGCCTCGGCTAGCTCTGGTGCGGTTGCCGCCACAGTGCTCATACACAGCCTCCTGTTTCGTTCTCCCGCCTTGGTGAACAACGTGACCATAATGCTCTTGCCACGACCAAAGCCAAACTGACAGCCGGCAGGAACCTCAGTCGACTCCTCGGTGTAGAGAGCATGATGGGCCAGGGAGCGGCCCCAAGAAGGAGGGATCTCATGCGACGTGTGCTGATACTGACGTCGGCTCTACTGATGACTCTTACGGTAGTTGGGGTGCCTGCTGCAGCCGGCGGGGGAGGCCCGTACTGCGATGCCACCGGCTACTCGAAGAAGGTCTCGGGCCCAACAGCTACGGTCCCGATCGAGTCCAGCTGTTTCCGTCCCACCGTCCTCTATGTGGATGAGGGCACAGAAGTGACCTTCGAGAACCTTGACCCCGTACCGCACAACATCTCCGGGCCCCCTGGGAGCTTCGCTGAGGGCCTTTACAGGGACATCAAGCCCGGCGAGGAGTACATGACCCTCCTGCAGACATCAGGCGTCTTCCCCTACATGTGCTACTTCCACCCAGGCATGGCCGGCGTGATCATCGTCGGCGACGGCCGCGGCGCCATGGACGTTGGTTCACAGGACATCGGTCTCGAGGTCGACGAAGCGTCTGGAGTCACGACCGGCGGACGGGATGGGGGCTCGACGACGCCGGCTCTCGCCGTGGGCTTCGGGATAGCGATGGTTCTTCTGATCGCTGCGGTAGCTCGCCTGGCCACGCGCAAGGCTGTGCCGACGGCGTCCTGACCCCGTTTTTCGCCGACCAAGCAGAACAAGCGCCCTCCGCTTTGACGGCTGATGGATTTGGTACGGTCTTGGGAATCATTCGGATGTGACCAAAGGGGGAAAGACTTGAAACTAAGAACTCTGGCTGTTGCGTTGTCCATCGCTCTTATCGCAGTCGTATCGCTAGCCGCTCCAGCGTCGGCCGGTTGCTCGAATGGGATCATCTCAACCGTTTATCGGAAGCTCACCGGCAACGAGCTCGTCCACTGCCCATGACGAAGGCGACGATCCGCGCCATCGGAACCGGCTGTATCGCGATCGCCCTTTCCCTTTTGGGAAGCCCTGCGATGGCGGGTCCTAGACAGTGCGTGACCTATGACTTCGCCGGCAACGAGCTCTGCGTTTCGGAGAACGGCCTCGAGGGAGGCGACTACTTCGTCCCTGGCGAGACCACCTGGACCTGCGTGACCTACACGTTCTCGGGGGCCGAGATCTGTGTAAGCAGCGACGGGCAGATCCGCAACTACTAGAACCTGTCACACCAGTGCGCAGGTCGACTTCCTCCAGCGCGGCCGACACGACCTAGCCCACCTTTTCGATACGATGTTGTAGTATTCTACAACTATGCTGACAGTCCCCGAGGCAGCCCGTCGCACCGGCAAGAACCCCGAGACCATCCGTAGATGGATCCGCTCGGGGCGACTCAAGGCGCACAAGGTCGGCACCCAGCATGTGATCGAAGAGGCGGACCTGGATGAGGTCGTGACGCCCGAAAGGGTCCCTCGCCCAAAGGGATGGGACAAGACCGCCGATGGTCGGCCGATGCCAGACTGGGTGGCACTCGTCAGGGAAGACCGCAACGGACACTGAGTTCGTCCTCGATGCGAACGTCTTGGTGGAGGCCCTCATCGCTCGAGACGGGATGGCATCGATCCGGCTCAGCGGGGTGCCGATAGGCCCACCGCTCTTGTTGTCGGAGGCTCGCTCGGTCCTGCACGTCGCCGTCAGGAGGGGAGCGTTGGAGGGCGTAAGCGCTCGTCAAGCCCTCGAACGCATGGAGTTGGGCGCTGTTGCGGTTCGGGATCATCCGGAGCTCGGCCGTCAAGCCTGGCGCATCGCCGACGAACTGGGTTGGGCGAAGACTTACGACGCCGAATATCTAGCACTCGCACATCTCTTGGGAGCTCCGCTCATGACCTTCGATCTAAGAGTCCGTCGGGCCGCCGACCGAGTCGGGATCGCGCTGCACGAACTCTAGCTCGGGAACCCTGTACTGAGCTAGTCCCAGCGCGCCGTCTGTCCCTGGTTGTCCAGGCTTTCTTCTGCACGTGAGTGTCGTCTGAGAGCACCGGTGTGCAAAAGAACGTCGAAAGTTCCTCCATATCCAAACGCCCATAATGTCGATTACGTTAACTAGACCAGTTGAAGGGGGTCAGAGGGGGTACTGCCCCACGGGGTCCCAGAGCTTCTCGACTATCAGGCTGGAGTCGAAGCCGGTCGACTGATCTCAGACCCTTCCTCGGTAGGTGCCTAGGAGCCGCGTGAAGGTCGCGTGCTCACTAACCTCAGACAGTGCTTCGACCATGGAAGGCTCCCCCGCGGGGGCTTCGACGTCGGCATAGAAGACGTATTCCCAGGGCCGGCCGGGGCGCGGGCGGGATTCGAGCTTCGACAGGCTGATGTGACGTTCGGCGAAGGCTCCAAGGCAACGGTAGAGGGAGCCCGCGATGTGGCCCACCCCGAAGACGAGTGAGGACTTCGTCGGCTCATCGAGCGGCTCGGGCTTGCGAGAAAGGACTCCGAAGCGCGTGTGGTTGTCCGGATATGTCTGGATGTTCTCGGCCAGGATCTCGAGGCCGTAGAGCTCGGCGGCTCGGCGCGAGGCGATGGCTGCGGTCGTCTCGAGCTTCTCCTCGAAGATCTTCTTCGCGGCGCCGGCGGTGTCGTATTCGGCGCGGACCTTCACCTCGAGGGCGCTGAGGTATTCCTCGCATTGGGCCACTGCCTGCGGGTGAGAGATGACCTCGGTGAGGTCGTCGGCCATGGTGCCGGGAAGGGCCAGAAGGCAATGATCGACCCTCACGATGGTCTCCCCTACCAGGTGCAGGCCGTGCTTCAGGAAGAGGTCGTAGGTCTCGTTGATGCTGCCGGCTTGGGAGTTGTCCATGGGAACGACTCCATAGTCGGCCCGACCGACCTCGACGGCCTCGAAGACCTTCCTGATCGAGGACTGGGGCTGGAGGTCGGACTCCGGGAAGAGGGTCGAGGCTCCCTCTTCGGAATAAGCCCCCGGCTCCCCCTGGTACGCGACTATCTCGTCTGGCGTCCGGCCGAGCCCGCCCGCTTTCTCTTCTGGCGTCCGGCCGAGCCCGCCCGCTTTCTCTTCTTCCATCTATCAAGCGTAGTAGACGTGCGGTCGCAGTAGAGTTGTCGTTCTGCCAGGCGACAAGAAGGAGAGTTGATACATGATCACTGCCGCAGAGATCGCAGCACGCCTCGATCGGGCGACCGAGGACAAGAGGCTGCTGGACCATCCCTTCTACAAGGCATGGGCCGCGGGCACATTGACCCGTGAGGACCTTCGCCACTACTCCACCCAGTACTGGCGCCAGGTCGAGGCGTTCCCGGACTACCTCGGCTCGATCGCCGGGCGCCTTCCGGACTCTGGTGCCAAGACGATCGTCCTCGATAACCTCTCGGACGAGGTCGATGACGATCACGCCGGGCTCTGGCTCGACTTCGCCGCCGCCATGGGGGCCACGCAAGACGAGGTCAAGTCTTCGCTCCCCTCCCCCGAGACCCTCGCCACCATCGATGCTTTCCATGCCGGTACGTCCTCGGCTACCGAGGCCTTCGCGCTCGGCATGCTCTACGGATACGAGTCGCAGACTCCCGCCGTCGCAACGACGAAGGTCGCCGGCCTCAAGGAGCACTACGGGGTCTCCGGCGATGCCCTCCGTTACTTCGAGCTGCACGGTGAGCTCGACGTCGAACACTCCGCCGAACTGGCCCAGGCGTTGACCGAGGTCGTCACGGACGAGGCTTCTGTCGCCGAAGCCGAGGCCGGTGCACGCGCCGGCGCGGCCGCCATCTGGGGCCTCCTCGATGGGGTCGCGCGGGAGCGCAACATCGGCTGCTGACCGTCTCGTACCTACCTTCTCCATAGTTGCCCGCGGGCGGGCTCGGCCGGACGCGAAACAAGAAGATGAAGCCGGGCAGGAGTGGGGCGTCGCGGTCGCATCCAAGTTCCTAGCCGTCGGCTCCGTCGTCCCCTGGGCGAAAGCCGGAGTAGGCGCGGTGGCGACCCAGGCGTTCGCGAATCCCGCTTTCGGCCCTGATGGTCTCGCGCTTCTGGCCGAAGGTAAGAGCGCGCCCGAAGTGGTAGCGGCGCTAACCGCCGCCGATGAGGGTCGTGACGATCGCCAGGTCGGGATCGTCGATGTCGAGGGCCGAGCGGCAACGTTCACCGGCTCCAAGTGTTTCGACTGGGCCGGGGGGCGGACCGGGACGGACTTCGCTTGCCAGGGCAACATCCTGACGGGCGCGGAGGTGGTCGATCGCATGGCGATCGCTTTCGAAGCGATGCCGGGACATCTTCCGGAGCGTCTGCTTGCCGCCCTCGAGGCCGGAGATCTAGCAGGCGGCGACTCCCGGGGCCGGCAATCCGCTGCGCTCTTGGTCGTGAGAGTGGGTGGCGGATACCTCGGAGGCACCGATGTTTCGGTCGACCTTCGGGTCGATGATCATCCGGCGCCCCTACCCGAGCTACGACGGCTCTACGAGATCCACAAACTGCTGTTCCCGCGTCCCGAGGAGCTCGACTTCATGCCCATCGATGCCCCGCTGGCGACCGAGCTAAGGGCCGAGCTGGTCCGGTGGGGCTACTCCCCCGGCGCTGGTGAGGGCTACGACGAGAAGCTCACGGCCGCCCTGTTCGCGTTCGTGGGCCGCGAGAACCTAGAAGAGCGCTGGCGAAACACCCCCGAGATCGAGAAGGAGGTACTAGCCCAACTACGCCGCCACTAGCGATACACCGACTTGATCAGAACGCGCCAATATGGCGCGTTCTGATCAAGTCGG
>JBKJYP010000024.1:0-9840 GCA_046715695.1 Actinomycetota bacterium
AGAACGCCGTCGGCCGACATCGAGTCGGAGCCGCTGCGCCTCAGCACAGCCTTGATCCTTGCAGTCAGCTCACGCGTGCTGAACGGCTTGGTGACATAGTCGGCGGCCCCCAGCTCGAGCCCGAGGACCTTGTCCAACTCATCGTCCTTCGCGGTCAACATCACGATGGGCACGTTGGAACGGCGACGAATCTCTTTGCAGATGTCCTCCCCAGACATACCGGGGAGCATCAGGTCGAGCACGACGAGATCGGCACCGGCCGACTTGAATCTCTCGAGGCCCTCGATGCCATCCATCACACGCTCGACGTCGTAGCCCTCCCGCTCGAGCTGATACTGAAGGGCCTCGCCGAAACTCTCTTCATCCTCGATGAGCAACATCCTTGGCATCGTTATCTCCAGCGCCTCAGGCAGACCTGTCGAGCGAGTCGTCTGCGTTCAGCAGAGGGAACGACGCGGTGAATATCGAACCGCTGCCCACCTCGCTGCTCACTGTGACTTCGCCGCGATGCAGCTCTGCGACATGCTTGACGATCGCCAGGCCCAATCCGGTGCCCCCGCGATCACGGGATCGGGCACGGTCCACCCGATAAAAGCGCTCGAAAACGCGCGACTGAGCCTCCTGAGGGATACCGATGCCGGAGTCCTCGACCTGTAGCACGGCTCTCCCAAGCTCTTTCTTCAGCGACACCGTCACCGAGCGACCATCGGGCGTATAGCGGACCGCATTCTCCAGCAGGTTCCGTATGAGGACACCGAGCTGGCTCTCATCTCCGCGGATCCACACCCCCGGGTCGATCGAAGATGTGAGAGCCATGTCCTTCGCCTCGGCATCCGCGGATATCTCGAGGACCTCTCGATCGGTGACCCCCGAGAGATCGACGGGCTCGACCGGCAACGAATCGACATCCTCAAGCCGCGACAGATCCAGAAGCTCGTTGATCAAGCGTCCCAGCCGCTCCGACTCGGAAACTATGCGGCCGGCGAAGCGAGCGACAGTTTCGGGATCGTCTTCGAGTGCTTGAGTGAGGGCTTCGGCCAAGGCCTGAAGACCGGCGACGGGAGATTTCAGCTCATGAGATGCATGGGCGACGAACTCTCGTCGGACCCGCTGGGCCTTGATCTCTTCCGTGACATCTTCGAGCACGACCAGCATCAGGTTCTCGGTTGGCAGGAAGGAGGCACGAACCCGCACGCTCCGTCGCTCTGGGAACCAGGTGGTGATGACGTCGGTGACCGCGGCCCCCTCGTCGAGCGTCCGCCTGACCACGTCGAGCACCTCTTCCGACGGGACGCGAGGAGGGAGCTCGCCTTGCCGGAGGCCGAGGAGCACCCGGGCCGCACGATTCGCGCGCTGCGGCTTCAGCTTTGGTGTCAGAAGCACGACACCCTCAGCCAGTCGTTCAAGAACCTCTTCGGGCCATCCGATCGCGAGGGACGCGAGGGCGTCTATGTCGATACTCCTGAGGTGGATGAACTGGTCTTGGATATAGGGAGATTCTATTCGCAGGGCACTTGCAACGCTGCCAAAACCGCAGGTCATAGCGATGATTTCGCACAATGTTCACCCCTGGTTCACGCGAATAATCCGCTTTCAGGGCCCGGATGTCGCAGTAACCTCTAAGGATCATGGTGAGGATCGGTTTCCACGAGGAACTCGAGGCAGCGGAAGGCCAGCTGCTCGAGATGGGCCGCCTGGTGCGCAAGCAAATGGAACGCACACTCGAGGCGCTCTACGAGCGTGACACCGAGCTCGCCGATCTGATCATCCTCGAGGACGACAGGGTCGACGCCGTCTACATAGACACCGACGTCAGGGTTCTCAATCTGCTCGCTCTACAGGCCCCGGTCGCGAGCGATCTCAGGCTCGTCAGCGCGATCCTCCATTCGAGCGTGCACATCGAGCGCATGGGCGACCTCTGCGTCAACATCGCCAAGTTCATCCTCAACCGGCACCCGTACCCTTCCGACTCTCCGATGCTCGCTCGACTCACCGAGATGGGCACCAGGGCCGCCGAGATGCTGAACCTCGCGATGTCAGCCTTCGCGCAGCGAAGCCTCGAGCTCGCCGAACAACTCCCGGAGAAGGACAACGCGCTCGACCGCCTCAATCGAGGGATGCTCGAGGATCTCAAGAAGTACGTCGCCGACGAGCAAAGCTTCGAATGGGCCTCCAACCTGATCCTCGTCGCTCGGTATCTCGAGCGGTTCGGCGATCACGCCGTGGACGTGGGGGAGCAGGTCTCTTTCCTCGTCACCGGAGTTTTCCGTGAGTTCACAGACGCGTCACATCCGCCCGAAGGGAACGTCTCCGCACCTCAGGGATAGAGGCTCGGGAGCGGGAAAAGATTCATCCCTGCGTCGCGAAGGCGACGTTTCCGCGACAACCACAGGTCCTACCTTCTTCTCGTGGCTCTCGCCTCATCGGTGCTCGCCAGACCGCTGGTCCACTCGGACTCGAATCTCTGGGTCTCGTGGTACCGAGCGATGGCGGAGCTCCCGGGCGATCCCTACGGGATCGAGGTCAAGCCCTTCGGCAACGCGGTCGGTCTCATCGTGCATGGCATCCCGTTGCCCTCCTGCAACAAGGTGATGGACCTTTCGCTGGTCGACCTCGACCGGGTTCCAGAGATCCTTGCCTGCTACCGCCAACGAAGCATCTCCTTCCGTTTCGACATGTGCCCCTATGACACGACGGAGGAGATCGAAGCCACACTCACTAGACACGGGTTTCACGAAGCCGAGTGGCAGAGCACCGTCTACGGCCGGCCCGGCCCCCGACTCGAAGAGGCGCCGGCCGGTATCGCCGTCCGAAGCCTCGAGTCACATCAGCTGGAGATGTTCGCCCGGCTGTATGGACGGGCGTACTACGAAGGACAGGCATCCCATCCCGGACTTGTACGGTTCCGATCCGACGGCATCCTTGCTCGTTACGGACGGCCGGGATGGCACTTCTACATCGCATTCGCCGATGGCGTTCCGGCCGGAGGTGCCGCCCTGTACATCGATGGAGTGGTGGCGACCCTTGCGGGCGCCGCAACCCTCGTCCGATCTCGAGGCCGAGGCTGTCAAGCGGCGCTACTCCGCCACCGCATCAACGACGCCGCTGAGCTGGGGGCCGAGATCCTGGTATCCCGCTGCGCGATGGGAAGCAAGAGCGAGAGGAACCTGCGCAGGGCCGGACTGAGGTTGGCGTACCACAAGAGCGTCTGGGAGCCCCGGCCCTTCGGCTAATGGGTAACGCGCAAAGCGGGGCCCCTTTAGGGGCCCCGCCGCAAGGTCGTGCATGAATCAGAGCGTGAGTTTCCTTACCGGAGACTTAGCCCCGGTGCACTCATCCGTCGCAGCCGCGTTCGCCCGGTACCGGCCGGCCTTACGAAGCTTGGTCGAGTACGAGCCGGATGACGAGGTTGTGACCGTCTTGATGGTTCTGAATCTGCCATCTTGCTTGCGCTGGATCTTGACTCTCTGACCCGTCGCGCAAGCATCGAAGCCATCACCGACGGTGATCCTGCCCAAAGCCCTGAGACCCCTCAGTTTGAGCGTGATCGACCGAGCGTGGACGGTGGGAATGGTTGGGCTCGGTGACGGAGACGGCGACGGGCTCGCCGAAGGAGACGGCGAAACCGACGGTGAAACACTGACCGACGGAGATGCCGACGGCGAAACGCTCACCGACGGCGAGGGGCTGGGGCTGGGCGAACTGGCGATGACCTGAACCGTCACCGTGCCGATGTCGACTCCGCCTTTCCCGTCGGTCACCTCATAGTCGAAGCTGTCCGCATAGGGAACGGTGGTGACGGGCCCGGCGTAGAAGATGCACTCGCCGGTCACTTCACAATCGACGGTCCCGCCCTTGTCGCTCCCAGTTACATAGGCGACTTCGAGTTTGTCCGCGTCTGCGTCCGTGTCGTTGGTCAACACGTTGATCGTGGTGGGCGTGTTACGGCCTGCGGTGAGGGCATCGTCAACCGCTACGGGCGGAGCGGCGGTAGCAGATCCCGCGACCAGCATCACGATGCCGGCGCCGGCCACTACGGCCAGACCTGCCTTCCACCTCCTAACTAGATCCATACGTGCCTCCTTGTGTGTGGTTGAGGTCCTAGGAAGGCGAAGCCGTCACGCGGCACTTACTGGTGCCGGAGACGCCACCACCGATGGGGCCCTCAGGGAGAGGCACGAGGCCGTAGGCCTTGAGGATGTCCTCGATCTCGACGCCGAAGTTCTTGGTCGACGACGGGTTGACCGAGTGCTGGCCGTTCGGCTTACAGATCCAGCCGTTCTCGCCGATGTAGTCCTTGGTCGCCTCCGAGACGTTCTTGCTGGTGAAAGCGTTGCGGTAGACGTTGTAGAGAAGACGGTTGTAGGGGAAGGAACCATCGGCGATCGTGGCCGCGCTGGGGGCCACGCCATCAACCGATCCGAGGGACGAGCCCTCACCGCCCGTGACCTGGAAGCGCCCGAACGAGTAGTAGAAGATCGCGTTGGGACGGTCGGCGGTCGGGATCGGGGTTGCAGTGTTCTCGAAGATGACCCGCTCACCATTAGCCGCGTTGCCGTCCTTGAACGCTGCAGGGATGCAAGAGTCGGATGACCCGCCAACGAAACCATCGAAAGCGGAGCGCGTGCCGGATCCAGCTTGGGCCGCGTAAACGATGATCGGCGCATTCGCTCCGCCGATCTGGTTCCAGTTCGTGATGGTGCAGGTCACGAAGATGTCCTTAACCTGCTGCTGCGTGAGGTTCAGCACGGCCGACGAAGGGGCTGATGGGAGCGTCCGGAAGGAAGCCCAGGGGATGGCGTCGCGGGCGAAGGCTACGAACCGAAGGCCCGCGCAATCGGTGGTGCGTGGAGCGCGAGACGAACGCGCGTAGTCGATCAGTGTGACGTTGGCGAGACCACGCTGGCACAGTTGGCTGATGCCGTTGCTGGAGCCGACCGGAAACATCGATGTCGCGACGTCGTGGTCCAGGTTCTCCGTGGTGATCGCGACGGTGCGAGAGTCGGAGACGCACGAGTTGCTTAGGACTGCGGCGTTGCCGGGCAGTACCTCGGTGAAGCAACCAGCGCTCGCGTTGTAGGCCTGATCGAGCTCGGTCATGACTCCGTACGTTGTGTCCGAACCCGATCCACGGATCATGTCGGCTCGGTTGTTCGTGTCCACTGCAGAGGCTGGCTGGGCGATCATGGCAGCAAGGACCGCCAACACGCCTACATAGGCCAACCTCTTGAGGATGCGCCTCGACTTCAAACAAGACCTCCCTATTCAGAATCCCGGAGGCCTCGCGCCTCAGGATGACGGCGCCTATCTAAATGGCCGGGTGTGGCGCGCATCCGCCCGGGGCGTGAACCCTTCATGAACATTTTTCATGAAGGGATTTAGTTCTGGCCGGAGGCCTCCGCCTGCTCAACTTGGATCGCGCCCTTGATACGTTTGTCGGACACGACATGGTACGTGATCGAGATCGTGACGTCGGGGGTGAACGAGAATGAGTCGCCCGGCTCGATCGGTCCTGAGCGAACCGTCTTGTTGTCGAAGATGATGGAAACAGGTTCGTTCGTCTCGTTCGTCCACACGATGGCCTCATTCACTACCGTCACTAGGAGTTCTGGGACGAATCCCTTTTCGGTTATGTAGATCATCTGCCCGGCATCGAAGTGGGCATCGGGGCGCTGCACGTTCGGTGACTCGCGAGGTAGTTCCGCGACCGGGTCCGTCGAAGAGTTACAGCCGACGGCAGAAGTGATCAGCAGGACTAACGCGACGATCCTCCTCACAGCGTCGAGGGCAGAACCCGATCCAGGTTCTCGAAGAGGAGGAAAAGAGCAGCCAGCACGACCGGTGCGATGACGAGGTGGGCCGTCCAACCAGACCAGCGGGTAGTGAAGAGCCAGGCCAGAAGGATCGAGGCGATCAGGACCTCGAGCCACACGAGGATGGGTGCGACCGCTCGAGCATCTCCCGTCAATCCCGACTCGGGGCCATCAACGCTCAGGGGGCGATCGTCAGACGCGGGCACAGGATCGCCCTGCAACAACGCGGTGACGGTCAATCGATCTTGCGCGAGGAACTTCGGGTGCGAGGTGATGAGAGTGAGTCGGTTGTCGGTTGTGGGGCCGAGGACATCCTTATCGCCCGGGTGCACGACATCGGAGGAGGAGACCTCGTACCGGAACTCACCCTGTTCTGTTGTGAGCACGATCTCGTCTCTCACCCTCAGTTCGTCGAGCCGGCCGAATGGGGCGCCATAGGTCGTTCGTCTCCCGGCTACGACCGCGTTCCCCGGTTGTCCTGGCAGCGGACTACTCCGGAGATGGCCTGGGCCCTTCTGCAGCTCCGTGGCGCTCGTCCCTTCGATAACAACCTTCTCGAGCCCGAGGGAGGGGATGGCGATGAGAGCGATCGGTTCCCCCACGATCGGTTGCGGCACGGTCCCCGCCGTCGACGCCAGCTCTCCCTTGAAACCCTGCAGCATGAGGTGCTGACTGCGAGCCTCGCCGACGCCGGCGAGCAGGAACTCGAACACGAAGAAGAGAGTCAGGATCAATCCCAGTGCCATCATCCAGCGGCCGAAGCGCAGGGAACCAAGCCTCTTGGCCTTCGGTGCGGGCTTTGTAACAACCACTGGTTGAGGCGCCGGCAGGGGCTCGATCCTGGTTCTGTCGGATGCCCGGTCGGATAGTTCCTCGAACCGCCGCCGCAACTCCGACACGCTGTTCCGGTCGGCAACATCTCCGTTCTCGAGACTTTCCAAGCGAGTCTCGATCGAGAGGGTAAGCGAGACGAGAGCCAATGCGTCCGGCGTGTCGATGGGGCCGGAGGGAAAGGCGGCCAGGCGCTCCTCGAACGTTTCCAGGGAAAGGCGCAGGCGTTCGGATGGATCCGATGCGATCCCCACTTCGGTTTCCTCCAACGCCTCGACCCTTACGAAACCTGAGAGTGGAGGATTCACCCACGTCCCTTGCGGCGAGTGATCAGAGCAGCGACCTGCGTGGAGGTGCCTGCGAGCACGAGCGCGATCGCGACGAGTCCAAGGACCGGCAACACCATCGGCATGCCCGAGGGCTCTAAACGGGTCGCGTTGACGAATTCGCCTTCGAGGAGAGACTCTGCGGCGGCTGTTGCTTCATCGTCGGGAACGACGTCGCCTGTATCCGGTTGGATGTCTTCCCCCGGATCGCCCCCTCCGCTGCCGCCACTGTCATCCGGTAGGGGGAAGTCGTCACCCGTCGAGCCGCCTCCGCCTCCGGTCGCGACATCACCGGTCGGATCTGACTCGCCCGTCGTGTCGCCTGCACCCGACCCCTTCACCTTCCTCTTAGGGAAGAGCGCCGAAGCCGCGGTCTCGGTCTGGGCGATCAGGTCTTTCGTCATAGGTACATATCCGATCGGAAGGTCCTTCTGTCCCTTCGAGATCACATACGAGAGCCACGAGCGGTAGAGCTTGAGCGTTTCCTTGCCCCCATCCGTCGGGATGACCATGTAACTAACCACGGGCAGTGGGTAGGCCTTGGGATCCTTGTTGGCGAAGTCCGGCAAGGGCAACGTTCCAAGGTCGAGCTGGGGAAGTTCTCGCCTCTTGTTCCTTGCCTTTTCCCTTTGACGTCGTGGCGATGCAGTAGTGGGCGGGTCTGGTCGTGCCGCGCGTTGCGTGTGTTTGTGCCGCCTGGGTGTGCGCTGAGAGGGCGGCGGCCCCCAGTAGTCCACACGAGAACGCCCCTTCTTCCTGTCGCGAGATCGGTGATGCTTCTTTCGGGCGGCAGTAGTGGGTTCCGGTTCGGGCTCGACCTCGGACGGCTCTTGGGCAGCGGGGTCTTCGTCGTTCGATGACTCTGTGGCTGCGGGGGTTCCGATGACGGATCCACCTTCGAGCATCCCTTCAACACCCGCGGTGACCGACTGGTCGGTTGGCAACACGAACTGACCTGCGGCATTGACGATCTGGACGACCGGTAGCCCGTAGATGGACGCATACGAAACGTCCATCCAACCGATCTGGCCGAAGACTGAACCGTCACGGTCCTCCGCCGGCTTGGCGACCTCCAAGGCGACGGCCGCCGATCCGGTTTTCAGGTTGGCGTCTCCCGTCGAGGGATAGATCTCTGTGGGCCCACCCTGGAAGGCCTCGCCCCCTGCTCGATATGCATCCTTGGCCACGGCCTCGAACCAGGAGGTAAGTAACAGAGTGGTCGCAGAGTTATCGGCGCGGCCTATCGCTCGCACTTGAGTGGGGAAGCGCCAACCGGGGTTCAGCTCGACTATCCGTGGGTCGTTCCAGTTCGCGATCTGACCCGTGAAGATCTCCGCCAGGAGCTGAGGCGTGAGCTTCAGGTTGGTGATCTGCTCGCCGCTGCTGCGATCGAAGAGTCTGTAGCCGAAGCCGAGTGCCGAGACCGAGATCGGTGCGTACACGACCTCTCTATCCTCGTCGGCGAGCTGCTGCAGCTGTTCGGGTGTGAACGGGACCGAGGTGACTGCAAAGTCGGTCAGTTTCACGATTAGGTCACGCAGCCCATCGATCGAGTTCTTCACGGTGAACTGGAGTGGGATTACGAATGGCTCCCGGCAGACCGTTCCCGACCACCTCAGCATCGCTCGAAAGACGGCCGAGGATCCCGACCCCGCGACAGCTCCTTCGGGACTGGGGCATGAGGTAGGTGGAAACGCGAACTCGAGTGGAGAGAATCTCGCCGAAGTCAGGTCGTCGGCAGACTCAAAGGCCCCGATGACGCACTCATTCTTAAGGTCGCAGATGAAGCCACCATCAGGGTGCTCACCCTCGTGGACCTGGTAGTAGAGCGAGCCGCTGCCGTCGGGCTTCGAGATCCCATTCTCCAATGTGGAGCTACACGACTCGATGGCGATCGGGGCCTCGAGACACTGACGCACATAGACCAGGCCGTCCGCCGGGAACCCGCTCCAGGACACCTTGACGAACTGCTCGTCAACGAGATCGCTAGCGGGGGCCACGGTCACGGTGCCAGCTTGGGCCGATGCATCCGTGATGGGGAAGATCAGCGCGCCCAGTACGAGCGCGCCCAGAGCAGTTGAGATGTACCGGTGCAACACGAAGCTCCTGACTTCTCGGATGGACCGCCCGACTAAGAGTGTTCAGCTCCGCCCGGCGGGTCAAGTGACCTCTACGCCTGGGCAACCGAAGATTCGCGTAAACGGCAGCTGCTGTTCACACAAAGGTCACATCCGACGACGACCTTTACCGCTCTGGCAACGCATCGTGGGAGAGAGCTTCAACACGTATGGATATCGCTCTGGACATCAGCGGCCCCCCACCGGGGGTCGAAGAGACGCCGCGCTCAGTTTCGGCCACCCGAACCACCGGCGACCGCATCTACCGCGGCCTCGCCATGTCGGCGGGGCTCACGACACTCGCGATTCTCTTCCTCATTGGGATGTTCCTATTCCTGCGGGCGTTGCCGGCGTTACGCGAGACGGGCCTCGGCTTCCTAACGACCTTCGAGTGGAACCAAGACTCGACTCCTCCGGTGTTCGGCATCGCTGCGATCCTGTTCGGCACGGCCGTAATCGCATCGATCGCGTTGGTGATCGCGGTTCCTGTTTCGATCGCAACCGCGCTTTTCATCACCGAGTTCGCACCTATCCGGATACGCCGCGCTCTCACCTCGCTCATCGATCTGTTGGCTGCGATCCCGAGCCTGATCTACGGGATCTGGGGCTTCTTCTTCCTCCAACCTCGCCTCGTCGGAATCAGCAGGTGGCTATCCGAGAACCTCGGCGGGATCCCGATCTTCAGCACCGACAGACCCGTGTTTGCTTCGTCCTCGTTCATCGCAGGGATCGTGGTTTCGCTCATGGTCATCC